>JBCBAO010000102.1:0-8436 GCA_038532405.1 Pseudomonadota bacterium
CCTCAAAGTACTCAATTGGCTCGGCGAAGGCCCGCGCAGCTAAGAAAAAAGACATGGCGGCGAGGGCAAAAAGGGCACGGCGCAACATTGCGGCTCCTGAATTATTTAAGCTTTCCCAGCACTTAAACGAGGTGAGCGCTTGCTTCAAGCGCTAGTCGACGCTGGGTCGCATTGTTGTGAGAGGACCTTATTCGGGGCACGACGTTCGCTGCAGTCTGCTGAAACGAACAGTTATGCCCGACCATATGAATAGCGATAAAAGCTGGCTCATCGTCCACCGCCCGACTTCTCGGCTGGTTAATCGAGCCTAAGGCGTTACGACGGCAAAGTCGCTCGGCGGGTCATCTAGTGCGTCAAAGAAGGCCGTAACTGCGCCGCGATTTCCGCTGATGCGAAGCTTGCCGGTGACCATCAGTCCGAGCGCATTGTGCTCTCCAGTGATCAGGCCGTTGAAAAGGTCCCGCGTTGTCGAGAACGTCGCGATCGCATCTTCGTCGGCAACGCCCATGCGGGGAAAGGCAACGTCGCGGCCAACCTCCAGGCTCAGAACTTCATCTGTGTCGGTAAATCGGAATTCCATCGTGAAGGGATCGCGTCCGAGTTTTTGTGGATTATAGCGCGTGGCGAGGGCGTCAAAAAGGATGCCAGTCGGTACAGTCTTTAAGAAAGCCGCTGCCCCGTCTCCGATTTGGCTTTCGACGCGCTCGCCGCTCCTCAACTCCGCAGCGGCGCTCAAGAAATAATTGCGCCAGGCACCGCTTTCAGATTGGAAGCCCAGTTGTTCATAGGTTGACGCCAGCCACTCCTCCGCTTCGCCTTCACTTCCGGCAAAAACAGCCGCGTTCAAGACTTCAGCCGCCCAGCGATAATCGCCGTCATTGAAAGCCTCTTTTCCGAGTTCGATCGCGCGTTCAGCCCCGCCGACGCTCTCGATGAACCGGCTGGCGCGCTGCTCAGGAGGCAGGCGGTGGAAGTTTGCTGGGACGCCATCCCACCAGCCATAATAGAATTGATAGACGCCCTTCACATTATGTTCTGTGGTCCCGTAAAAGCCGCGCGTAGACAGCTCATTCTCCTCAAACGAAAGCGGCTTCAGCAGGGAGCTGATCTCATCAATTGTCGCTCCACCACTTGCAAGGCGTATCGTTTGATCATGTAGGCTTCGATAAAGATCCCGGTGTAAACGCAGATGTTGTTCAGCTTCGTCAGCGCCCCAAACGGGCCAATGGTGGGAGGCGAAGAGCACGTCTGTATCATCGCCAAATTCCACGAGAATATTATCAACCACTTGGCTCCAGCGCAGGGCATCTCGGGCCTTCGCGCCTCTCATGGTCAGGATGTTGTGGAATGTTCCCGTTACCACTTCCGATGTGCATAGAGCCTTGAAGTCTGGCAGATAGAAGACGAACTCGGCTGGGGCTTCCGTTCCGCCGGCATCCATGAAGACAAAACGCACACCATCGATTGTGCGTTCAGTCAGGCCTTCGCCGACTTCCTCAGTAGGCAGAACCAAACTGATCCGTCCGGAGGACAGGCTCGGTCCGAGACCAATGCCCACAGCCGCCTCGGATCCGATCGGCAAGGGGGCTCCGTACATAAGCGTTGCGCGTCGCGCCATATGCGCGCCGGCGATAACGTTTTCTGAGACAGCCTCGTCGGAAAAGCCGGTTGGTGCCAGGATCGGAAAGGCTGGAGCATCACCTGATTCAGATGTCAGTATGCCTTCAGCCCCGCCGAAATGATCGGCATGACTGTGGGTGTAGATCAGCGCTGATACAGGCCGTTCGCCGAGCTCTTTCTGGACAAGCTCCAGCGCTGCTGCAGCGGTCTCCACCGTTGTCAATGGATCAATAACAATCCACCCGGTTTCACCGCGGATGACAGTCATGACGGCAAGATCATAACCGCGAACCTGATAGATACCGTCGGTGACCTCAAACAATCCGTGCAAGGCAGTTAACTGCGATTGCTCCCAGAGCAGCGGGTGTACGGTAGAGGGGGCCTCACCGGTGAGGGCCTCGGCCAAGTCTTTGCTCCAAACCGGGCGACCCTCTTCATTGAGAATCTCACTGCTTTCTATGCTTGCTAGGAAGCCGCGCTCAGCGCGTTGCCTCGGTACGTCGAGGGACCCTGTAAAGCCCGCCTTTACCCGCTCATTTTCGGCAACCGTATAAGCCGTAGAAATACCAATAGGAGGTGTAGCGTAAGACTGTGCACCTTCAACTTGGATTGGGACAGGCTTGGCCGTGACGTTTTCCTCTGGCTGGCTACAGGCACTCGTACTGACAACGACACCGAGCAAAGCTGCCCAAGCCAATGGGTTTAAGCGTTTCATTCCGTCCCTTTCACCATTGCACGCGGTTGATGACGAGAAGCGATTCGTCACTAAGCAATGCCTGGGTATTTTATTTTTCGAATGGACGGTTTCGCCATCCATTTCGCCTACAACAAACAGCCTGCACTATGGCAAAATCTAAATTCAAAACTGACGCCAGTTCTCCTGGCAAAGGATGCCCATAAAATGAGAATTCAGGCGTCGCGGCCAATTATTCGGCCACCCAGTTCAAGTAAATCGGAGAGGACCAGGCCCGTTCTTCCACGGGGTCCAGACACTCATTATTCCAATCAGACCGCCAATCGCCCCGGCAAAGATTAACCTCAATACATTTGCCGGTTTCGTCTCTGGTGCAGTCCAGGGGATCGGCATTAATTGCTTCGGTCTCCTCTTGAATGGCGCGCACATAATAGGTCGTATCCCGCGCATTCTCGACATAATCAGGATCGCTGAATGTGATAGAGCAGCCGGCCTCGTCCGGCGGGCAATCGAATACCCGCCATGGGTCCTCGATCAGATCGTCAACCGGCTCGCCTTCGAAGGTCTGAGGTTGAATTCGAACAACTTCGATGCGGGTGATCAGGTGACGTTCATTGGAAGGATTATAGCATTCCCCAGCACAGAGCGATTGCACGCGGGAGGCGTCGAGACCATTTAGCGTGGTATCCGGGCAGCCAGGCAACTGTTTGAAGGACCCAACAGCGCGTGCCGAAAAGGTGGGTTCTGACGTGGTTTCCGGTTTTCCGCCCATGGGAATGCTGCCGGTTCCCTCAGTCTTATCGAACCAAAGCAAAATTCGGGGACCGGAGGTTGCATAGGTTTCCCGGCGTTTCATAGCGGACCAAATTTCCGACCGTGATCTGCCCTCGGTATGGACAGCGGCCAGTCCGCCCGTCAGCCAGAAAGAGGCTTGGCGCTCCACTTCGGTGAGACCAAAGCCGGCGCGCCGATTGAGCTCAGCCTGTGGAATAGGTGTAGAGACCGCCACCGGTTCCTCCTGAGGAAGTATCCGGTCTCGCCATTGTTCCGTAATTGGCCCGCCCATTTCAGTCGTCCGGGAACGGTTAACTTCCTTATATCCTGTCCCAGGTCGAGCGCGGTGATTGTCGCTCGATGCGATAAACCCCCAATGAAATCGATTAGGACCCCCTTCTCCTTTGTCGAAGTTCGAAATGGCGAGTCCATACTGGACTGAAGTGCCCGGCCGGTGATGCAGGGCCGGTAGAAAACAATCTGTGCACTGCCCAGAATCAAGCCAATCCTCGGAGGCTGCCCCTCTGACTGTGAGATGGTAGGCAACACCCATATTGGCAGCGTCGCGGCGGGTCGCTACCGCTCGTTCTGCACAGGTCTCGGCGGACGCACCCTCAGCAAGGCAGCGTTCTTCAATAATTTCCCCTGCAAGAAAACAGGGTGGGGTATAGGTCTCCGATGGCTCGGGACATTCGGCGATCACTTCATCTCCGACCTGTTTGAGGTTTACGGCACGAAACTCCCGATACTCTTCGGAGTTTCCATGGCCGGAATAAACCTCGATAAGCTCCTGCGCTTCCGGCCGCATCTCTTCCAAGAGCTGCTTGTCAAGCGTGGTTCCAGGCGGTGTGTAGTACCCCCAGCTGGTTCCATGGGGGATCAGAAGATAATCAAGCCCTTGGCTTTCGAGTTTCTCAACCAATTCTCCCGGCGTGTGGGCAACCTCAATGCAGTCGGTAGGGAGATCTTTTGAAGGAAGATCAGGTTCGCAGAGCGGTGTCGCTTGAACTTCATCCATGAATGCGCGGAAATCAAAATAGGTCTGGCGATTGCTCCAGTCTGCATAGGCGATGCCGGGTGGAATAATAGATGATTGCCTCAGCGATGTAAGTGCGACACCGCCCGCTGCAATTGCGCGTTTGGAGACCACATCATCGTCTAAGCCTTCGAAGATTACATTCTTATGCCCATAGTGATCCTCAGGCAAACGACCAACCTGCGTCCATTCAAATCCGAGATAGGAGACAAGGTCAGGATTGTCTGGATTTCCGCTGACGGCACTACACTGTCGAATGCCATCCTTCATAGCTTGCCATTTGCGCGGGGTGCCGGCCTCTGCGTGGTCCGTAATTGCCCAGAAATCTATCGCGGAGCAGTATCTGGCATAGTCACACGCATCTGCCACCGGATGTGCGCCGTCCCCGCCAAGCAGGGGCAAAGCCCAGATGAACGCATCTGTCGAATAGGTCGTGTGGACGTGAAGGTCTCCAAACACAATCTGTTTTGGGCGATTGACGCCAACAGTCTCTGCCGCCGCGAGAAGCGCGCCGGTGCGCTCGGAAATCACTGTCTCTGGGACCGCGGCACCGGTGACTTCACCAGGCGGTGCAAGCGTCCCAAACCAGCCATTTCTGACACCCAAAAAAGTGTAAGCTCCCCACACCAGCAGAACGACCAAGGTACCGACGCCAATTGCAACAGGCCACTTCACTGCTCAATTCCTCCCGGTTGTTTTTCTATTCCGCTAATTGTTACTGCCATTTTTGTCAATAATATACTGTTTTGTGCTTCCCAGATGAGCGGTCAGGTACCTGGGGATAGCTGCTAAACCATTGGCGAACGGGGATCCGCCGATGTTTGAATTTTATTGACTGGCGAACCCGATCGCTTAGAGCGAAAAGCCAAGATCACGCGAAGGAAGACTTTCTCTCCGACTATGGGGAGAGTTTGAAAGTACGCCACCAGGGATGCTGTTCTGATGGCGGTGTGTGTTTTATAATTGTCGCGTTGGGGAGAGTTTGCTCGATGTTTCGAATGGCATAAATCTGAACGGCCCAATAGATACCGCCATGGGCGACAATCAAGACCGGCTCCCGCTTTGCCAGGGCTTTGTTGATGGCACCGAGCGCTCTGGCGAGAAATGCATCATAGGTCTCCGCTCCTCTCGGCGTTTCTATTCCCTGTTTCCATTTTTCAAACCAGTCCGCCTTCACCTGTCCTTCTCGCTCGCCCCAACAGCATTCAGAAAGGTCGTCGATGATTTCGATATTGCATCCCGTGACGTCTCGAATCTTTTCAGCTGTTTCAATCGCTCTCGATAATGGACTTGAGCAAATTGTGCTGAAGTTGATCCTGGCGGCAGCCAGAGCAGCTCGATGTGCCTCTCGCCTCCCTGCATCATTTAGGGGAATATCGGTTTGCCCTTGCGCTCTGCGATCGAGGTTCCAATTGGTCTGTCCGTGTCGAACAAAGTAGAATTCCTTTTCGATCAGCAAGCGTGATATTCCCAGAATTGTGTGAGGGTTAGAAGAGTTTAGGCATAAGCTATTGTGATAATTGGTATGAATTATGTCTTCTGTGAAACTCGGAGCAAAGGCCTTGCTTTGGCCATGCAATGTCATCCGAGCTTTTTAATTATGACTGGAGCACCCAAAGCCTTCTTAGCGTTATTTTCAAATTGGAAATATCAGTAAACAGACGATCAAAACTTGATAGCCTATGACCAATGCAACGCATCAAGCGCTGCTCCGACCATCAGCCGATTGCTGGCGTCCAGCGGGGTCGGCAGAAGGTCATTCGCACGCTCAAGGTGTTTGTTGAGGGTATTTCGATGGAGGCCAAGAGCTTTTGCCGCCTTCGCTGCGTTTGACCCTTCGGAGAGATAAACCCGAAGGCTGTTCAAAATATCCCCGCTATCATCAAGCAATCTGCCGAGCGTCGCTTTGGTGAACTGAGAAAATCCATCCTGCTCGATTAGCAAATGGGCGAGTGCGATTTCGTCATAGGCGACAACCGATCGTGACTGTTTGGATCTGGCCATGACACGCTGGGTGACCCTTGCGCTTTCATGGCTGTCCTTAAACCCTGCAAATCCGTCGCGAACGCAACCGACCGCGATGCCAAAGCCATCTGGCACCCAATCCATGAGCGCAGCTTTACTAATAGGAGAAGGCAGCCAGAGCCAAGCGACACTTGATTTTGCGGCAATGCGTAGCGCTGACTTGCTCGCTACGGCCAGTTCAATTTTATCGGTGATCGCCTCAAGCTCTTCTGCTTGTCCTTCCGGTTGGCGCCTGAAGATGATCAAGGCCTGGTGGGATCCATTCAAACGATACCCAAGCATGTGACTTGCTTTTTGTGGGTCGCGTATGAGCCCGGCCAAAATATCCCTCGTCGTCTCGTACTGGCGGTCGGGCGAGCGTCTGGCAAATTCGGCCCGCTCTTCCTCGATCATATCGGCCAATCGATCGACTGACCTTTGGGAGAAATCATTTATCCGCTTCGAGGAGATATCCAGCAGCGCTTCAAGCTCTGCTTTGTCGGATGTCAGGTTAAAGGTAACTTGCATCCAGGCGCGCCAGGCCACGATCTGAGCCGCGCGATATCCGTTCAGAATGGTCTCAGGTGTGCCTAGTCGGATCTGCTCGCGGATCAGAAGCCGAAGCGCCGGGTCGATGAACGGATCAACTTGACCAGCCGGATTGGCCGCGATTGATGTTGCCCAATGGGCAATACTGAGAAAATTGGACCGCTGAATGGTGATCGCGGCACTCGGATCATCACCGGTGTCAAATGCATCGGAGACGTCTTGCTGTAATTGATCTCGCCAGTCGGATTCGGACGAAAGAATATACGTTGCTCCCTCCCGCATGAGGTCTAGAGCTCGCTCTGTGCCATATTCAGTGTGCATTAAAAGAAATATCCAAATGTGCAAATTGCACATATCTTAAACGGCTGTGGGCGTCTACCTTTGGGGCTAGAGAAGTGAAGGGATGGTCCATATGCAAACGCTCGATGCCAATATTTTTGATGTTCTCATCATCGGTGCAGGCATTTCTGGTATAGGTTGCGCTTGCCATCTGACGCGCGAACTCCCTGGCAAGACGTGGGCTATCCTCGAAGCGCGGGAGGACCTTGGCGGTACGTGGGATCTTTTCAAATATCCTGGCATTCGTTCGGACTCAGATCTGCACACCTTTTCTTACGAGTTTAAGCCATGGCCCAGTCCGAATGCGATTGCTTCTGGCGATGAGATTATGGCCTATCTTCGCGAAACGGCGGATGAGTATGGGGTCACGGATGCTATTCACTATTCTCACCGCGTCGTCAGTGCGGACTGGGACAGTCAGGAGGGACTATGGACGCTTGGTGTGCAAACGCCATCAGGATTGATCCGCGCCAAATGCCGCTGGGTGTTTTCCGCGACAGGCTATTATGACTACGAAGAGGCCTTCCGCCCCGACTTTCCTGGCGAAGATGCCTTCAATGGTGAGGTCATTCATCCCCAGTTCTGGCCCGAGGGGTACGACTATACCGGCAAGCGAGTGGCGGTTATTGGCAGTGGGGCCACGGCTATCACGCTGATTCCGGCCATGGCCGACAAGGCCGCCCACATCACACAAGTTCAGCGGACGCCGAGCTATGTCATGCCCCGGCCCAAACAAGACCGCCTCGCAAAGCTCTTGAAATCCGTTCTGCCACCCAAATTAGCCCACTCTGCGACGCGTTGGAAAAACACGCGTGTACAGCGATATTTCTACTTGTATTGCCAACGCTTCCCGGACCGGGCGCGCAATCTCATTCGCAAACTCAACGAAAAACGTCTTCCGGAAGACTATCCTGTCGATGTGCACTTCAACCCGCCTTATAATCCGTGGGATCAGCGCCTTTGCGCATCCCCGGATGGTGATTTTTTTGACGTTTTGAAATCGGGCAAGGCGTCTGTTTTCACCGGTAAGATCGATCAATTTGAACCGAATGGTCTGCGCATGACATCCGGTGATTTTATCGAGGCTGATACGGTTATTGTGGCGACCGGGCTGAAGCTTAAAATGCTCGGCGGGATCCCGCTCCACGTCGATGGCGAGCCAGTCGATGTGCCATCAGCCTTTGTTTTCAGGGGCATGATGCTGAGCGGCGTTCCGAACTTTGCTTTCTCCATTGGGTATACCAACTCCTCATGGACGCTGAAGGTCGACATCCTCTGCAAGTATCTTTGCAAATTGCTCGGGGTCATGGACGCGGAGGGCAAAACCAAATGCGTTGCCAAAGCGCCCGATGGCGGAATGGAGGCGAGACCCCTGCTTGATTTCTCTGCCGGTTATGTTCAACGCGCGATCAATGAATTG
>JBCBAO010000103.1:0-8411 GCA_038532405.1 Pseudomonadota bacterium
ATCCGCCCAAACCCATTGATCTGACAATCGACTATCTGAGGTCAGGCAAAGCCGAAGATCTGTTCGCCCGGGCGAATATTCCAAATCAGTGAGTAGAAAGACCTGCGCCATCGCTGTTAGTTCCAGGAATGACCCGATGGCACCGCCATGGAGGGCTTTTATGGCGGCATTTCCGATCAGTCGCTCCTGAAAAGGAAGCACTGACGTCATCTCGTCGCCATGAATGTCGCACCGGATGCCAAGGGTTTGGGCGAATGGGATGCTTTCCAGAAAATCTTGGAGTTGTTCAGCACGGCTCATGGAGCCTTATCCTTCTCAATCGCATTGGACAGACCGCTCGCCCACGCACTCGGATCGTTTAAGGCAAACGCGCCAGCTGCCGTGGCGATCACTTTGTTCCGATTGTCATGGAAGGCCCAGGCCCGGGTGAAGGCCACGGTGCGGGTCACATGATAGCATTCCGCCTCGCCAATAATATCGCGGCCCTTATCGGCAGGGCGCATATAGTCGATGCGCAGATCCAGGGTCGCCGTAGACATGAAAGTATCTAGCGCCGACACTGTCGCTGCACCGCACAAATTGTCGAGGAGGGACGTGATAACACCGCCATGGACAATACCGCTCCGCGGATCGCCAACAAGATGTTCGCTCCAGGGAAGACGTCCGACCGCGCGTCCTCGCTCCAGTTCGGTAAGGTGGAAGCCGAGTTCTTTCGCCCAGGGAACAAATTGCATCATCCGAGTGGCGTGCGCTTTCATTTGAACAAGGTGTTCTGGGTCTTTGATGTCTGGCATGGCCGGCCTGATTGTTTTTGTTTGGCCTATGTCGGTGGAACCGCACCCGCCGTCAATCGTTGACGTGGCGGCGGGTTTGACCTTGGGAGCTTCGCCGGTAGTGTTTCATCCACATAGGTGAACACGGCTTGCAAGGGGAGTTTGGAATTGTCCGATACTCGCTCCGAGGAAAAAAAGGTCTGTATTATCGGGGCAGGCTGTTCCGGGTTCACAATGGCGAAACGGCTGGCAGATGAGCAAATCGCCTATGAGTGTTTCGAAGCGTCTGACGACATTGGTGGAAATTGGTATTTCAACAATCCCAATGGTCGATCCTCCTGCTATCAGAGCCTCCATATCGACACATCCAAATACCGCCTGGCTTTCGAGGATTTTCCAGTGCCGGAGAATTGGCCGGACTTTCCCCACCATTCCCAAATGCTCGATTATTTTCATGCCTATGTCGATCATTTCGGCCTGCGGTCTTCGATAACCTTTAACACCCGCGTTGACGCTGCCGCTCCGGACGATAAGGGGCGCTGGCGTGTTGCATTGTCGACGGGAGAGACGCGGGCCTACGATGCGCTGATCGTTGCAAACGGTCACCATTGGGATCCGCGACTGCCAGAATATCCCGGTAGTTTTGATGGCTACCAGGGCCACTCACACCATTATCGCGACCCGTTCTCGCCTTATGACTTTCGAGACAAGCGCGTCATGGTTGTTGGAGGCGGAAACTCAGCCATGGATATTTCCTCTGAGTTGTCCCAAAAACCCCTAGCAAAACAGTTGTTTATTTCGATGCGGCGGGGTGTTTGGGTCCTACCGAAATACATAAATGGGCAGCCAGCGGACAAGGCTGTCCTCCCAAGCTGGCTGCCGACCGGCATTGGCCGAGCACTCGCGCGCGGTGCTATAAAAAGGGCCGTCGGCAAGATGGAAGATTATGGGCTTCCAAAGCCAGACCATGAGCCCTTAAGCGGCCATCCATCTGTCTCCGGCGAATTTCTCACGCGGATAGGATGCGGCGATATCTGCCCCAAGGGAGCGATAGACCGTCTTGATGGCGATGGTGTGATTTTCACCGATGGCAGCCGCGAAGCTGTCGATGCGATCATTTGGGCAACAGGATACAATGTGTCTTTCCCATTTTTCGACTTGCCTGAACTGACGCCTCAGGAGAACCGATTCCCCCTTTTTAAACGGCTTGTATGGCCCGGCTTTAGAACACTGTTCTTCCTCGGGCTCGCGCAGCCCCTGCCGACCCTTGTAAATTTCGCCGAGCAGCAGTCTAAACTCGTGGCAGCGTGTCTGGCGGGCCGTTATGTTTTGCCCGACCGTCAACATATGGAGCGGGTTATCGTGGAAGATGAAAAACGCCATTTAAGCCATTTTTATGAGAGCGCGCGTCACACAATGCAGGTTGATTTCAATGCATATGTCGCAGACCTTAAGTCTGAGATCGTGCGTGGTACAAAACGTGCGAAGTCGTTTGCCTAGCGGGCGCTCGGGGGCGCTGATTTGCCTAAGGATACCTATCGGACATGATTTCAAGATATTCGGCCGGGCTGGTTGCATGTTGTTTGGCAGCAGCCTGTGTTGCCACACCAACGACAAGTCCGATTGAAGCGCCTGAAGGGCCTGTTGCCGCCGATCAGCAAGCCGGTCCCGTCGGGCCGGTTGCGGTCCCCCCCCAGGAGCCCTTTATCCCAGATACGCAGTTTGTGCTGTGCGCCGGTTTCAACGTCAAAAACGCACCCGTTTCAGACCGTGCGGGCAATATTATCCCATATGCTCAACTTGCTGTTTTCGAAGAACGAATTGCGATCGCTCTAAAACCTGTCAATGGCGGTTGCCTCAGCTCGGGGTATGGGCTTCGAAATGGCCGCCTCCATGAGGGCATCGATATCAGTGCACCGCGGGGTACGTGGATCTACTCGCCCGCGCCGGGTATCGTGCGTGAGGCGGGTTGGGCGAATGGCTACGGCAATTATGTTGTGCTGGAGCATGGCCTTGGCCTGTATACGCGCTTCGCTCACCTCGACACATTTGCCGAGGGGCTCAATGTCGGAAGCGAATACGGCTTTGGTGTTGCGATTGGCCAGGTCGGCAATTCATCCACCCGACGCGTCGGCGTTCACCTACATTACGAGGTCTTAACCGGCAATATTGCGAACCCTAGCGGCTCATTCGGCCTTACGTCTCGAGACCCGTTTAGTTTGCCACCCTATGTTCCTTTGCCGGAGAGTTGATCCTGTATCAGCCTTCTGCCAAAATTCGGGTAGCAAGCGGAGGAATTATGGTCAGACTGATATCGCTTTTGTCTGTTTTGGCATGGCTTATAGGCTGCGCTGATTGGAAAATGCTGAACTCCGATACGGTTGTCGCCGATGATGTGGCGGCCCGGCTGGCCTCGCGGCCAAACCCGACGGATTGGCAGCAGGCGACCTTCGGTGTTCTTGCCGACTTTCCGGGCCGGACATTCCGGGGAGAGCCGAGTGACAATAGTTCTGAAACACAGGCAGATATCCAGTCATGGGCATGGGCTCTTGGCGGCGCGGGCCTGTCAGTCACCCATGCTCTAGAGGATGGCACCTATGGGGGTGAGACCCTGATTTACCAAGATAAATCAAGCGATGCCCTTGCCTATGTTTATGTGACCAATGCTGGGTTTCGCACCGAGGGCACGTTTACGCTCGGCGATGATGGGACCTGGGAAGCGATAGAGGCCGTACAAGGCCATGAGACCATTACAAAGGTTCGCAGCAGAGGGCGTGTTCGTGCCGACGATGCGCTCGTGATGCAATCGGATTATCTAAGCGAAGGCGAATGGGAACCGGGACACGGGTTTGTCTATCGGGAAGTCTTCGACGAAATGCCCAATCTGAATAAGCCGGAATAGTCGTACATTTGTCGTGCGAGCCACGTGGCGAATTTAAAAGTTGACGCAGCGTCATTTTTCCGGCCTTGTCGGCGGCGGAGGGAGTTCGAGTAATGGGTGAAGCCATGACAATACCGCTGTCCACAGGCAAACGCGCACAATCCAAAGCCGCGAACCGCCAATGTATTCTTGAGGCCGCACGGAGCGTATTTGCCCGCATCGGATACGAGGCGACAACCGTTCGCGACATCATTCGAGAGACCAATCTCGCCGCAGGCACGTTCTACAACTATTTCAAATCTAAGGAGGAGGTGTTCGAGGCCATATCGGATGAATCGGCCGCAAGGTTCAGACCGCTTCTCAAAGATGTGCGCGCGCGCGCCGATGGTTTTGAAGAGTTTATTTGCGGCGCTTACCGAGCCTACTTTCAATTTCTGGCAGACGAAAACGCCGAGGCCCTTGATAAGGGGGCGCCCCATGTCGCACTTATCGGTGTGCGCGTTGATACACCCGAAATGCAGGCCGTGTTCGAGGAAATTCGGATGGATATCGAACGCATGATTGATCCGGATGAGGCTCCCCAGTTAGATAGCGAATATCTTACTGCAGCCGCCATCGGGATCGCGCGGGAGCTTGGCGACCATATGCTTGCGCGTTCTCCTGTAGATGTTGAAATGGCAACGACGTTCGCATCTTCTCTGTTGATCGCCGGCCTGAAAGGTTTGCCGGACCCATCCTAGATAGCACCACCCTTGCAAGACATATTGCCGAACCAAGGAACGGATCATGGCTTTTCAGTCCACGCTGATAAAAATGTTGCTCAAGCTCCCGCAAGGCTTGCTCATCAAATTGGCTGGAGGCCAGCCGACGCAAATTGGCGGGCGCACGCTTGACCCCTATCTTCAGTTTATAAGTTTCGGGGCATCCAAACAGCCGCCTCTGTCCAGTTTTGAACCCGCTATCAGCCGGGCTCGAGCGGCAAATGCTTTGGCGATGCTCGCCGCTTCGCCTGATCCATCCATTTCTTCTGAAGATTTTGCGATTGCCGCCCCTGGACGGCAAATCCCCGTTCGTCTTTACCGTCCATCTGTTCAGACGCCGGACCATCCCATGATGGTCTATATGCATATGGGCGGCGGCGTGATTGGCGACCTGGAAACCTGCGACGCATTCTGTGCATTGCTGGCAGCAAAACTCGGGACGCCCATACTTTCCGTCGACTATCGGCTCGCGCCCGAGCACCAGTTTCCCAAGGGCTTGGATGACTGTATTTTCGCCTATGAATGGGCCTTGAAGAAGGCTGAGAGCTACGGTGCCCCCGCAGGCCAGGCGGCTATTGGCGGCGACAGTATGGGCGGTAATTTCACCGCTGTCATTGCCCAGGAAATGCGTCGGCAACACAAGCCGTTGCCAAGCTTGCAATTGATGCTTTACCCGGCCACCAACCTTGTCACCCCATTTCCTTCAGCCACCCTTTATGGGGATACATATCCACTTTCGACCGAAATAATGGAGTGGTTCATGGGGCACTATTTGCCAGAGGGCCAGGATCCATCTGATCTGCGACTTTCACCCGCGCTGGAAAGCCGAGTTGAGCAGCTCCCACCGGCGATAATTGTGACCGCGGGGTTTGATCCTCTGGTGGATGATGGAGCAGCTTATGCAAAATATTTGGAGGCCGCTGGCGTGCCGGTGACTTATAAATGCTTTGACAGCCTAGCCCACGGCTTCACCGCGTTCATGGCAGTTTCACCCGTTGCGAAGGCGGCCTGTCACGAAGTGGCCGACATGGTTGCAAAGGCTTACGCCACCTTGGACACAGGTATTGTCGCTTGAGGGCTTTCGTTTGTGATCAGTTGACGCCTGACCTGTCGGGCACTGCGATCAAAATGATTGACACCCCTTTGCCAGGACCAGGCGATGCTTTGGTCAGAGTAAAAGCTGCAAGTGTAAACTTTCCAGATATTCTACTGTGCCAGGGCAAGTATCAATTAAAGCTCGATCCCCCATTTACGCCGGGTATGGACTTGGCGGGGACGGTGGAAGCTGTCGGTGATGGTGCTTCGCGGCTTAAACCGGGAGATGCGGTTGTCGGCGGGGTTCGCCATGGAGCTTTTGCCCAATATGCCGTCGTACCGGAGAGTGGGCTTACGTTAAAACCGCAAAATATGGTGTTTGCCGAGGCGGCGGCTTATCCGGCAGCCTATCTAACGGCCTATGTCGCCCTTGTGCGACGGGCCAATCTCCAACCGGGTGAAACTTTGCTTGTGCACGGTGCGAGCGGCGGCGTTGGCCTTGCTGCTGTTGACGTTGGCAAGCTGCTCGGTGCCCATGTCATCGCAACATCGGCAAGTGACGCAAAGCTCGACAAGGTGATTGCCCACGGTGCTGACCATGGCCTGAATGTGACCCAGGGGTTCAAGGATCGGGTCAAGGCGCTGACGGCTGGCCGCGGCGCCGATGTTGTCTTCGATCCCGTCGGCGGCGACGTTTTTGATGAAACCGTCCGGTGTATTGCATTTGATGGTCGGCTCTGCGTCATTGGTTTAACGTCCGGCCGGATCGCGGACTTGCCGACCAACATGGCTTTGATCAAAGGCTTTTCCCTCCTCGGTGTGCGTGCAGGGGAATATGGCCGCCGGTTCCCCGAGCGGGGCCGTGAAAACCTGGAAACCATTTGGGACTGGGCCCGTGCCGGCAAGACCAAACCGCGTGTCCATGCCGAATTTCCCCTCGCCGAGACGCGTGCCGCGCTCGCCATGCTTGAGAAGCGCGAAGTCGTCGGGAAGGTGATTATTCGCCCGGACGCATGACCTTTGTGTCAGCCATTGTTTTCGCTATATCGCGCGCGTAGCGCCTCTGATGTTTCAACGGCATCATAAGCATTGGCATTGCCGATTGGCGGGGTGCCGGAATGTACCATTATTTCAAAGGACTGCGTGATCGATGGCTCGCTGGTTTTCTGGCCTTCAATATCGTTGAGGCCGGCTTCCGGGCGCACCGATGTTGTACAGCCAAGTACGCCGCAATCCGCCGTTTGGGCAATCCGGTTGGCGAAGGGGTCGCGTTGAAAAGCGGTCTCTGTGCGTTGTTCAGTCCGGGAATATTCGGTGAGCACTTCGAACCAGTCCCCGCCTTTCTGGAGTGTAATGCTGGACGCGCGAAGCAAGGCGAGATCCCGAACCTCCGATGCATTGGCATTTGGTGCGCCGCGATAGGTGACCGTGTAGCGGCCATCTTCAGCGATGGCGTTGGCTGGTGGTCCGGCGGTAATTACAGGGGCGTAGGGGTCCGCCACGCAAGCAGACAAGAATAGGGCCAGACCGGCCAGGTAGGGGGGGACACGCATGGACCTGTTATTCCTTCTTCTTCAACCCGCCGCCCCTTCAGGTTTTACATTATCACTTAGACGGTACGCTTCGCTTTATCCTTGTCATTGGTTGCCATGATCGCTGCTTTTGCCGCCTGCCATTCTGCATCCCCCCAAGCGGCAAGGGACGCAAAATTACCTCCCGAGGCATTGTACATTGCGCCATCGATTGCGATGGTTTGGCCGTTAACATACTCCGCACCAGGGCCCATCAGGAAGATCGCCAAGTTCACAAGCTCGTGCATTTTGCCGATGCGGCCCATTGGGTTCTGAATGCCACGGCCACTGCCCATCTCCTCAGTGGACGATGCCTGCGGCGCTAGCCGTTTGGTCATCCCCTCGGTTGGGAAAGGGCCGGGCGCAATCGCGTTGAACCGCAGACCTTTTGGGCCCCACTCCACGGCGAGGCTCTGGGTCATGACATTCACCCCGGCTTTGGACATCGCGGATGGAACAACAAAAGGCCCGCCGTTCCAGACCCACGTCGTCAGGATTGAGCAGACATTGCCTCTGTCCCCAGCTTTGATCCAGCGCGTGCCAATATCATGGGTCATGTAGAACGTACCCCGGAAGACAATATTAGCTATGGCATCGAATCCGCGGATCGACAGGTCCTCTGTCCTGGCAATAAAATTGCCCGCCGCATTGTTAACGAGGCCCGTCAAGGGGCCGTGGCTAGACCAGATTGCATCATTCATATCGCTTATGGCCTCGGCGACGCGAATATCACACGCATGGGGAACAACTTTTCCGCCATGGGCCGACATCAGCGCCTCGGCTGTTTCTTCGCAAACGCCGCCGCGCCGGCCGCAAATATGGACTTCTGCGCCGAGCTTTAGAAAACCCTCGGCCATCTCCTTGCCAAGGCCTGTCCCACCGCCGGTTACAAGTATGCGCTCACCGGCCATCAAGTCATCTTTGTACATCAGTTTCGACGTATCCATGTGGGAACCCCTCAGCATTTGTTCTTGTTTTGCGTAGAGATATGGCCCCGCGCCGAAAACAGGCAATAGGCTGTTATGGATTACCGATCACGTCTACTTACGAAACGGCAAGGTTAGAAGCCGCCACAGAATCCAGATTGGTAACACGACGCTTGCACCAGCAAGAGCAGGTTTCCAAAAATGGGTGACCGCCCAGCGTGCCGTCGCGACCGTGTTCTGCCACCTCTGCCATCGGCGAGCTTTGGCAGAACACGGTCGCAACAGCACGCTGGGCGGTTACACATTTTTGGAAACCTGCTCTAGCTGGCGCAAGCGTCGTGTTACCAATCTGGGTTCTCTGGCGGCTTCTAACCTTGCCGTTTCGTAAGTAGACGCGATCTGTAATCCATAACAGCCTATTGCCTGTTTTCGGCGCGGGGCCATATCTCTACGCAAAACAAGAA
>JBCBAO010000104.1:0-8387 GCA_038532405.1 Pseudomonadota bacterium
AATGAAGAAGCAACTCGCCTGGCCTTCACCGAAGATGGATGGCTCGACACTGGAGATCTTGGCTACTGGCTCGACGGGCAAATCGTCATTACCGGGCGCTCAAAAGACCTCAGCCTTGCCCATGGCCGCAATATTTGGCCCCAGGATCTGGAATGGGCGGTCGAGGGCGCTGTAAGCGGCCGCATTGGCCGGACGGCAGCTTTCCCGGTCACAACGACAAATGGGGCAGACGAGATCGTTCTGCTTGTGGAGTGCCGCTCGCGCAACCCGGAAAATCTCACGCGCTTGCACGCCGAAGCGACGGCAGCCGCCCGCACAGCCGCGAATACGGCGGTACATGTTGGTCTCGTCCCGCTATCGAGCCTTATTGTTACCTCATCGGGCAAGATCAGCCGGGCCCGTGCGCGCCAAAAATATGTCGGGGGCGGGTTTGAGAACCTAAACCTCACCGCCATGGCGACGGCCAATGATTCCCGAAAAGCAAGCGGCGGTGCCATCGACGTCAGATGACGGCCGCCGAGATGACGATTTCTCTCACCGGGGCAACGGGCTTTATCGGTCGGGCACTTCTTAAACAGCTAACGACATCCGGCTACAGGGTTCGCGCCCTCACGCGCCGCCCCCGTTCAGACCCCGGCATTGAATGGCTTGTTGGCGACATTGAAAGCGAGGGCACGCTAAGACAGCTTGCGGCCGAATCGGATGTGTTCATCCACCTCGCGGGCCTCACAAAAGCGATCACACGGGCCGAATTGCTGAAAATTAATGGAACCGCAGCGGGGCGGGCAGCGGCCGCTGCGACGGCAGCCGGAACGCGGCGCTTCATCCTTGTTTCCTCCCTCGCTGCGCGGGAGCCACACCTCTCCAATTATGCCGCATCCAAACGCGCCGGCGAAGACGCCGCGCGGGCAGCGCGTGGACAGGACGAGCTTGTCATTATCAGACCGCCCGCAATCATTGGGCCGGGCGACGACGCAACGGCCCAGATGCTGGGAGCCATGCAGGCCGGGTGGCTACCCGTACCCGGCGGAAAAGCAGCAAAATCAACCCGCCTCTCCTTCATTTATGTCGACGATATCGCCCGCTATATTGCTGACCAGATTGATGCCCCCCTGCCCGCTGGCACCGTTGAGCCAACTGCGGAACCTGCCGGCACAAGCTGGGTCGAGCTTGCCAAAACTGCGTCGAACGTCTTGTCAAAGCCGGTTCGGCTGGTACGCATCCCGCCTCTTTTGTTAAAGCCATCTGCTGCGGCAATGGAGACCATTTGCGCAGTTTTTGGCAAATCCAGCTTCTTCAATGCTGGAAAGGTTCGCGAAATGCTGCATACTGACTGGACGGGGCGTGTGCGAATTAGCGATGCGCGAGGGTTGAGCGAGTCGCTACGATTGGCTTTTGAATTGGATACCGATGTATGAAACAGGCAAAGTTGAATGGTCAAACCGGGCTCCTTGTTACAAGTGACTCCGATGATCTGATTTTCAAAAAAGTCTGCAGTCTGCTCGCCCCCTACAACAAGAACGACCTGGTTTTGACCCGCGACACCGTGATCATGACAGATCTTGAAGTCGATTCCGTCGTCGTGTTCGACCTAATCATGGAAGTTGAAGACGCCTATGATGTTACATTCCCCATGGAAACCGTGAGCGAGATGAAATCGGTTGGAGATCTCATCGACACCATACGCGCACTGAAAGCCACTTAAAGGGCATCTACAGGCATGAGTATTTTCACAAAGTTCGACCCCTATATGGAAAGGCTTGCGCGCGCGCTTCAAATCGGGCGTAGCCCCGTTGGCATCCAGTTTGACGAAATATTGTCGCCGACCCGCGGCATCGTGGACGGTAAGGAAGTCATCATGGTCGGGACCAATAACTATCTTGGTCTGACATTTGACGAGACCTGCATGGCAGCCGCCAAGCACGCGATCGATGTGCACGGAACGGGCACGACAGGGTCCCGCGTGGCCAATGGGAATTACGCCGAGCACGCCAAGCTTGAACAATCGATCTCCAAATTCATGGGCATGGCCTCCACCATTGTCTTTTCTACCGGCTACCAGACCAATCTCGCCGCGATTTCGGGTCTTGCAGGGGAAACCGACCAGATCTTCATCGATGCCGATAGCCATGCGTGTATTTATGATGCTTGCCGCCTGTCGACGGCATCGACCATCCGGTTCCGACACAACAATCCGGAAGACCTCGACAAACGCCTGGCCCGCACCGAAAAATCAGAAGGTGACCGCCTTGTCGTGATCGAGGGCATGTATTCCATGTTCGGCGATCTTGCCCCCATTGATGAGTTTACGGAGGTTGCGCACAAACATGGCGCAATGATCTATGTGGACGAAGCGCACTCTTTTGGCAGCTTTGGCCCCACCGGACGAGGCCTATCGGAAGAGCAGGGCGTGCTCGACAAGGTTGATTTCTACTCCGCAACTTTCTCCAAATCCCTTGCCTCGATTGGCGGGTTTTGCGCCTCTAAGCACCCACAATTCGAAATGCTGCGTGTTTCCCGGCCTTATATGTTCACCGCCTCCTCTTCCCCCTCTTCGATTGCCAGCGCACAAGCGGCTTTGGAGCAGATTATCGAAAAGAAAGGCGAGCTTCACCAAAATCTCTGGGCGCGTTGCCGACAGCTGCACGGCGGCCTCGCCGAGATGGGCTTTGACCTCGCCGCAGATGCAAGCCCCGTGATCGCCATCCGGCGACCGGACGAAGCAGCGGCGATTGCCGACTTCAACAGGCTGCTCGATCGCGGTGTCTATGTGAACTTTTCAGGGCCACCCGCAACGCCCGCCGGTGTTGCGCTTCTCCGGCTATCGGTTTCGGCCGCCCACACCGAAGAAGAAATCGACACGGTCCTGTCTGTCTTCCGCACGATTGCCCAGGACAACAACGCCCCCGCCGCCGCAGAATAGTTGCCTCGCCGTCTATAAAATAAACTTTGACATATCCGTATTGCCCGCAAGGCCGGCAACACGGGCATCGACATAGGCCGCATCAATCGTAACGGTTTCACCGCGCTTGTCGGGCGCGTCGAATGAAATCTCGTCCAACAGGCGTTCAAGCACCGTTTGCAAGCGCCGCGCCCCAATGTTTTCGACCGTATCGTTCACCTTCACGGCAAGATCTGCCAGCGTATCAATGGCCGCGTCATCGAACACCAATGACACCCCTTCGGCGGCCATGAGCGCTTCATGCTGCTTGATCAGGCTGGCTTCCGGTTCGACAAGGATACGGCGCATATCGTCCCGGCTCAGGGCCTCAAGCTCGACGCGGATGGGCAATCGTCCCTGGAGCTCCGGAAGCAAGTCGGACGGCTTTGAGACATGGAATGCGCCGGAGGCGATAAAGAGGATATGGTCTGTCTTCACCGGCCCGCGCTTGGTCGAAACAGTTGTCCCCTCAATCAGCGGCAGCAAGTCCCGCTGGACCCCTTCCCGGCTGACATCGGCCCCGCCTCGACCGGATTTGGCGGCGACCTTGTCGATTTCATCCAGAAACACGATCCCGTCTTCTTCGGTCGCGCGGACAGCCTCGCGCACAATCGCATCTTCGTCGAGCAACTTGTCCGCCTCTTCATCGAGCAAGGGCTGATAGGCCTCGGCAACCGTCGTTCTCACCCGCTTGGTCCGCCCGCCCATGGCTTTGCCGAGCATTTCGGAGAGATTGATCATCCCCATCTGGTTGCCCATATTCCCGCCGAGATCCATCATCTGCATGCCGGGTGCAGCCTCGGCGAGGTCAATGTCGACCGGTTTTTCATCGAGTTCGCCATCCCGCAATTTGCGCCGAAACACCTCGCGGGTGGACGCCTGGGCCTCGCCGCCAACCAGGGCATCGAGCAGGCGCTCCTCAGCGGCCTCAATCGCCTGGGCCTCTACGGCGTTGCGTTTCCCCTCGCGGACCATGCCAATGGCCGCCTCGACAAGATCACGAACAATTTGTTCAACATCGCGGCCGACATAGCCAACTTCGGTGAACTTTGTCGCCTCGACCTTCAGAAAAGGAGCATTGGCGAGCTTGGCCAGCCGGCGGGACACCTCCGTCTTCCCCACTCCGGTGGGGCCGATCATCAGGATATTTTTGGGCGTGATCTCATCGCGAATGGACGGATCGGCCTGTTTGCGCCGCCAGCGATTGCGCAGCGCTATGGCAACGGCACGTTTTGCATCACCCTGGCCCACAATGTGGCGATCGAGCTCGGCAACGATTTGACGAGGCGTGAGAACTGTCATTTTACAACCATGTGTCAGAGGGGTTCTGGCGGAAAGACCCGCCCGAATAATTCAGTTTTTGGAACAAAGGAAAGGACGAGCCGGCGCGCAGTTTTCCACCCAGCACCCAGAAGGACAATACCGCCCCCGAGGAGCAATAGGGTCCACATCACACCGCCAAGCCCAAACACGGCATTCAAGGCCAGCCAGAAACTAACGAGGCCAGAGGCGATTAGCGCACGCCGGTTCAGCGCGACGGACAAGAGCCCCACACAGACCAGCGCGAGGATGAGCAGCCCGGCATCGTCGGCTCCCGTCGGCCCAATGCCGCTGCCCGTCACGACCCCGCGCAAGCCCAACATGATTTGCGGTGCCGCGGCCAAGTGCAGCCAGAACGCATTGTCGGAGCTGAGCCCGGCCCGTTCCGGATCCCGGGCATCAAACCCAATCGCCACGGCGAGGGTAAAAAGCCCAATAACAAGGCTTGATAGCCCGCCATAGAGAAGACCGATATTGCCGTAACTCGCCGCGAGCGTGTAGGCACAGAACGCCGCCGCAATGGCGACAAGGAACAGGGCAAACGGCAAGCGAAACCGGACGAAAACAGCAAGGGCGGCCGCCCCGCCCCCAAGGGCTGCTGATAAACTAAAGTCACGCAGAAGGCGCGGCCCACCGCTTAAAACACGCTGTCCGAGGGAATCTGGGTCGACGAGGCCACTCACCATCAAAGAGGTCAGCATGGCCGCAAGAAACGCAATCATGGCCGACAGGGTCATGCTTGGCAGCAACAATCGCCGGCGACCTGCGAAGTATTCGAGCAAAGCCCAAAGGGCAGCGATAACGGGCAAGAGGACGATTAACGGGCTCCCGGTACTGCCAAACAGGGTGCCGGAAGCCGCGGCCAGGCCGAAGGCGAGGATAACGATCCCGGTGGAGATAAACACATCATTGAAATTGGCGAGAAAGCGCAAACTCTCCGTGTCGGAGCTTGCTGCCGGATCGGAGCGGGATTTCAAGAATGTGGTCAACCGATCAAAACTTGCCGGATCAATGGCACCGGACTGTTTGGCCGCCTCCAGATCGCGCTCGTCGAAGATCACCGGGCAAGGTCCAGCGTTTCAAGGGTAAAGGATGTGTTTGTATAGACACAGACGTCGGCGGCGATTTCCATCGCCTTTCGGCCGATGATCTCGGCATCGTTTTCATAATCGAACAAACCGCGCGCCGCGGCGAGGGCGAAATTGCCACCCGAGCCAATGGCAACGACATCATGCTCCGGTTCCAAAACGTCGCCATTGCCGGTGATCACCAGCGTCACCGATGCGTCCGCCACGATAAGGAGCGCTTCGAGCTTTTGCAGATATTTTTCCGTCCGCCAGTCCTTCGCCAATTCGACAGCCGCGCGCTGAAGCTGGCCGGGAAAGCGTTCCAGCTTCTCCTCAAGGCGCTCGAACAGGGTGAAGGCATCCGCCGTCGCTCCGGCAAATCCGGCAATGATCGAGCCATCCGCAATGCGGCGCACCTTGCGGGCATTCCCTTTCATCACGGTCTGGCCCATGGACACCTGGCCATCGCCGATGACGGCCAGCTTATCTGATTTTCGAACGGCCAGAATTGTTGTGCCGTGCCAGGCATTTGTGCCGTGGGAAGTGTGATCGCTCATCTTCGTCATGTGGCGGATGCACCGTTGGAGCGCAAGGGGGGGACCTTGAAATCCCTCGGCGCTTGACGACTATTCAGCAATTCGCAAATTGTTAAATTAGGATTTTTTGGGAGCGATTTGCCATGAGGGGTGCTGTTTCATCGGCTGTCCAGTTCGGGGCCGCTCTGGCCGTTAGCCTCGTTGTTTTTACGGGCTGTGAAGCGCGTTCCGGCGCAGTCTCGGCACCAGCTGAGGTGCGCGAGGCGGCGGAGCCCGCACTCCCGGCAGTTGCGACACCGCCGCTGACGACCGACCAGCGCCTCGCCGCAATCGACCGCGCCGTCGAAACGGCCGAACGTACGCGGGGGCTCGGCGCTCCGGCCCTGTGGACCCTGTCCGACGAGGACACATCGATCCATCTCTTCGGCACCGTTCACCTCCTCCGCCCCGAAACAAAGTGGCGGTCCACAGCGTTCGAAACCGCCTTCGCGGCTGCCGAAACGCTGGTCCTTGAAGTTGATGCAACAACGCCGGCTGCCCAGGCGGAGATGCAGAACCTGATCCCCCAATATGGGCTCTTCACCGATGGGCGGACGCTCTCCACCGTTCTCGATGCCGACGCGCGGTCATCTGTCTTCGGTGCTGCTGAGAAAATCGGTGTGCCGGCGGCGGCGCTGGAGAGCTTCAAGCCCTGGCTGGTCAATCTCCAATTGGGCCTGACCCAAATCCAGAGGGCGGGGTTCGATCCAAATGCCGGGCTGGAAATGGTTTTGACCGAGGACGCCAAGGCGGCGGGGAAATCGTTCAAATTTCTCGAAACCGCGGAAGAGCAAATTCGCGTTCTGGCCGGTGCAGACCTCGACACGCAGATTGAGAGCCTCGTATTTACAGCCGATACATTGGACTCCGGATCGGAGCTGCTCGATATATTGGTCGCAGAATGGGCCGATGGTGACCTCGCCGGCCTGAGCGCACTTATTGCAGAGCCAGCCCTGCTTGGAGGCCGAGAGGCCTATGAGGCATTGCTCGTCACCCGCAACAAAGACTGGGTGCCGCAAATCAAGGCCATGCTGGAAACTCCAGGAACGGTTTTTGTCGCCGTCGGTGCCGCGCATTTGGCGGGGCCCGATAGCGTTATCGCGCTCCTGCGCGCTGAAGATTACGACGTAGCCGGGCCCTGATGGGCCATGGAATGACGGTCCGGGTACCGGCAGTTAGGATCCGGACGCTCCGCCCAAATCCAAGGCAAGGCGAAGCGCTTCTATCCCATCCAGTTTTGCCTCAAAGGCAGACCAGTCGTCGGTATCTGCGATTGGAGCCCAGAGCGCTTCAATATCTTCGATGAGGAGATTGAGCGGCGTCGCAGCCTGGAAGTAATCCGTTGCCAGGCGCGCCTCTCGATATGGCTGGCGTGCCATGAGCGCAGCCCGGACCGGCGCAAAACCAGGGGCGTCATAAAGGTCCCTGATCGGACTTTCGCCGGCGCGCGCCTCACTTGCTGGCCCGCCAAACCAATCGAAAAAGACTTGGGTCCAGGGGGCATCGGCCTCCGTCATCCACCCATAAAAAAGACCAAGAAACGTCAGATCGGTTTGCAAGTCGTCTGGAGCGAGACCGAGCAACGCGCATGTATGGTCGGCAAAGGCCCGCTGATAGGCGGGCTCGTAGGCTTTCAGGGATTCGGTCAGCTCGTCCGCCTCTGCAAGGGGTGACAAAGCGGCGGCCAATTGTTGCAAGGCCCACAGCCCCTGGGTTGGCTGACGCCCGAAGCGATATAGTCCCTGACCGTCGAAATAAGCCGCAACGAAGTTTGGATCGCTCTTAGGCAAAAACCGGTAAGGGCCAAAATCGAAGGTCTCTCCGGTGATATTGAAATTGTCCGTATTCATCACACCGTGGACAAATCCTGCGGCCATCCACTGGCCGATCATCCGACCAACGGCCTCGCTCACCCGTTCCAGAAAAGCTGCGCATTGGCGCGACATATCCGGGTCTTCGGCTTCCGGATAATAATGCCTCACCGAATGGGCAACCAGCCGCGCCAGGTTTTCCGTCTCGCCAAGGGCCATCGCCCGCTGGAAGGTTCCAAAGCGGATATGGGTCTCCGAGAGGCGCACCATGACAGCGGACCGGGTCGGGCTCGGTTCGTCATTGCGGGCAAGCTGCTCGCCCGTCTCGACTAGGGAAAACAGTTTTGAGGTTTTAACACCGAGCGCCTCCAGATAGCTCGCCGCGAGCACCTCGCGCACGCCGCCCTTCAACGTAAGCCGGCCATCGCCCGACCGTGACCAGGGTGTCTGGCCGCTCCCCTTGGTGCCAAGGTCATGGGGCTTGCCCTCCCGGTCTCGAAGCTGGGCATACAGGAAACCGCGACCATCGCCGAGTTGCGGATTATAAGTCCCGAACTGGTGCCCATGATACCGCATAGCCAAGGGCTCCGGCAGGTTCCCTTCGAGGGGCGGAAAGGCGGAAAACCGATGCGCCCATTCAGGATCGTTCAAATCGCCGAGGCCCAGGGCGCCG
>JBCBAO010000105.1:0-8382 GCA_038532405.1 Pseudomonadota bacterium
GGTGTGGCCGCCGAGTTTGGCGTAATTGGCGACCCGGTTCCTAAGATTGCGCGCCTTGCCGACATAGAGAACCTCTTCATCGGCCCCAAACATGCGGTAAACGCCCGGCTTGGCGGGCAAACGCCTAAGATGATCCTTGATGATATCCACGCCGCGGGCAGGGCGGGTTTCTGGCAGGGGCGACGTCGACATATAAAGGTTTTAGCGCGCTTTGCCCTCTTGCGAAGGGTCTCGACCCCGAAATTTGCGACCTATTTCAGGCTTTCAACAGCGATGTCAGCCCCGAATGTGAACACCAAAAGCACAACGCCAGCAAACAGGAATTGTTTGATTGTTTGGGCCGTTTCGCCCTGGTGATAGGTTCCAAGCGAGCCTTCACGCTGCACAGGCTGGCGTAGGCCGAGCAAAAGACAGGCCGCACACACAACGCCAAGGGCGAACATCTGCTCACCCACATCCATACGGTTCCACCAATCTTGCAGGTGCTCCGCAACGTAGCTCATTTCTTCGACGAGCTCCGTCCAAACGCGATCAATAAACTCCACGACCCTCTCCAGGCCAGATTAACGACACTATGCACCTAGCAAACAGAGTTAAAAATCGAGTAAAAACAATTGGTGGAATATGTTCATTTTGGCGATCTCTAAGTGGTTCTGGTGTCATATTCCGCTCTCTTTCAAGCGGAATCGGTGTTGCGTCTGGGGAAGGAGGCTCCTATGCCGGTGGCAGCCGGAGCGTTAAAAGGAGAAAACACCATGGCGGCCGATATCCAACTCAGCGACGCAGTGAACCGCGTGCAGCCTTCAGCCACGATTGCAGTGACGACAAAGGCCAATGAGTTGAAACGCGCCGGTATTGATGTGATCGGTCTTGGGGCAGGTGAGCCCGATTTCGATACACCGGATCATATTAAAGAAGCCGCGATCCGTGCGATCCATGATGGGAAGACCAAATACACCGCCGCAGACGGGATTCCGGAGCTGAAAGAAGCCATCTGCGCGAAGTTCAAACGCGACAATGATTTGTCGTATACGCCTGCCCAGGTAAATGTTTCTCCCGGCGGGAAGACCGTGATTTTCAACGCGTTTATTTCTACCCTAAATGCAGGCGATGAAGTGATCGTGCCGGCTCCTTACTGGGTGAGTTATCCGGATATGGCGCGCATGGCAGGCGGGACACCCGTCTTCATCCAGTGCGGACCAAATGCCAATTACAAGCTCACAGCGGAGGCCTTGGAAGCGGCGATTACGCCGCGGACGAAATGGCTTGTGCTGAACTCACCGTCAAACCCCACCGGCGCGGCTTATACGAAGGCGGAATTGCGGGCGTTGGCTGATGTCTTGCTGCGCCACCCCCATGTGTGGATACTGACCGATGATATGTATGAGCACCTTGTCTATGACGGGTTCTCATACTGGACCATCGCCCAGGTGGAGCCTGGGCTATATGATCGGACATTGACCATGAATGGCGTGTCCAAGGCTTATGCTATGACCGGCTGGCGGATTGGATATGCGGCGGGCTCTGAGAAGCTGATTGCGACGATGCGCAAAGTGATGAGCCAGTCGACGTCGAACCCCTGCTCAATCTCGCAATGGGCGTCCGTGGAGGCGTTGAATGGCCCCCATGATTTCCTGGCCGAACGCAATGCTGCATTCAAAGCTCGACGGGACATGGTGGTCGCCGAATTGAACAAGGCCGACGGACTGTCTTGTGGCACGCCAGAGGGGGCTTTCTATGTGTATCCGAGCTGTGCTGGTGTGATCGGTAAGCGTTCTCCCAAGGGCACCTTGATCGAAACCGACAAGGATTTCTGTTCCGCTCTTTTGGAGGAGGAGCAGGTTGCAGCGGTCTTCGGTGAGGCGTTCGGATTGTCGCCCGCGTTCCGGGTCTCCTATGCGACCTCGACCGAAGCCTTGACTGAAGCTTGCAAACGCATCCAACGGTTCTGCGGGGCGCTTTCCTAAAGGTTTATTGCAGCGCGCGGTTGGCGCGTCTGAGCGGCTCAATCTGATCGGTCAGGAAGTTCCGGAAGGTGGAGATCCGCTTCGACCGGCGAAGGTCGCTTGGATAGATGAAGTAAAGCTCAAAGCTCGGCCCGGCATGGTTTTCGAGCACTTTGATAAGATTGGAATTGGTTGCAGCCATATAATCCGGCACATCGGCGATCCCGAGACCGGCGTCGACCGCTCTTAGCATGGCAAACACATTGTTTACGCGCAGATTTGGCTCGCGGGGGCGTTTGTCATCGCGGCCAATGCGTTGGGCCCAGTTGACCTCCTGCATGGGCGAACGTTCGTCGCCATAGGAAATGATCGAATGCTCGTCGAGGTCTTCCGGGTTCTGCGGCATACCGTGCTTGGCGACATAGTCTTTTGAGGCGTAGAGGCTCATGCCGAGATTGGTGAGCTTGCGTTGGATCAAATCTGCTTTGTCGGCGGCCCAGAGGCGGATGGCGCATTCGGCCTCAAGCTTCAGAAGATCATACTCTCGATCATCAAGGCGCAGGTCCAGGCGGAGATGGGGGTGCGCCTCCATGAATGCGCCAAGCCGGGGAACAAGCCATGTCGATCCAAAAGCCACTGGGGCGGTGACCACAAGGTCCCCCTGTGGTGTTTCCTGCTGATCCTTGAGGGCAGAGCTTGCGGCCGCCGCGGCTGCGGCCATCTCCAGGGTCGACTTATAGAGCGCATGGCCGGCATCTGTTAGCACCAGGCCGCGGGCGTGGCGTTGAAACAGGGAGACGCCGAGGCTTTCTTCCAGGGCGGCGATCTGGCGTGAGACCGCCGATTGCGAAATTTCCAGCCGATCACCGGCAGCTGTGAGGCTGCCAGCTTCGGCGGCGGCGTGGAATGACTTTAGCTTGTCCCAATCCATGGTGAGTCTTATGCGCGGTTTTGCCTTTGGTGCACAAGGGATATGGCCTTTGGCCTATTCCGCTGCTGCCGCAGGGGCTTCCTCCAGGTGGCGGGGGGGATAGTTGACGGATGCGTCGCGGTTCGACCGGCCAAGCAGGCGGTCACGCAGGTTGCCGATCTTTTCCGGTGCTGCGAGCCAAACCGGGGTTACAATAAGGGTCATGATGGTCGAAAAGCCGAGACCAAAAACAACCGCCGTGGAGAGCTGAACCCACCATTCCGATGTCCCGCCACCAAAGGAGATCGATCCGGCGGCGAAGTTTACATTCATCTGGAACATCATCGGGAGGAGTCCGCAAATCGTTGTGCAAGTGGTCAGCAAAATCGGGCGGATCCGCTGGGCCGATGCAGCGATGGCGGCTTGCTCAGCCGTGCGCCCATCCCGGCGCAGACGCTGGAACGTATCGATCAGAACGATGTTGTTGTTCACGACGATCCCAGCAAGGGCGACGATCCCAACGCCGAGCATGAGGATTGAGATGTAAGAGAGATAGAGCTGAATGCCGATGATAACCCCAGCGGTTGACAGAATGACCGCCGACAGGGTGAGGGCGACATGGTAGAAATTGTTGAACTCCCAAAGCAGGATGACCGCCATCAGGAACAGGGCGGCCAGCGCCGCGTTCTGGAAAAAGGCATTTGCTTCAGCCGCATCTTCATCTGCCCCTTCAAAGCTAATCTCGACATCCGCCGGGAGATTTGCATCCTCAATCCAGGCCTTTGTATCGGCAACGCGCTGTGCGCCCTCGCCTTGGATCGTGGCATTTGCCCGGAGCGTTAGAACACGCAGCCCATCGCGGCGCTCAATAGACGTAATGCGCGGGGCCGGCTTGCGCTGAACGAACAGGGAGAGGGGCACCTGTCCCTGCGGCGTTGCGATCTTGAGGCTATCAATGGCTTCGACGCTTCGGCTGTCCGATGGGAAGCGAACGCGGATATCAACTTCGTCGAGGGCATCATCCGGCCGATACCTGCCGACAAGGACGCCTGCGGTGACAAGCTGAACGGCGGCACCGATCTGGGTGACGTCGACGCCGAATTTCCCGGCTTGGGTCCGATCCACTTCCAATTGCCATTCGAGGCCTGGCAGCGGCCGGGTATCGTCTACTTCGCGGAGCGCTGGCTGGCTATCGAGATAGTCCCGGATGCGCCGAACGGTCTCGTCCAGTGCGAGTTGATTGCTCGACCGGAGGGCGATCTGGACATCTTTGCCGGCGGGTGGGCCCTGTTCACGGGCTTGGATCTCTACGCGCGCACCGGGGACTGCGGCAATGGCAGCGCGCAGGTTCCGTTCCGCTCGGCGTCCATCATAGCCATATTGCCGGGTCCGAAGGGTGACGAGCAGCCGCCCAATGGAATCGTTTGGGCCGGAATTGTCGAAAAACTCCGTCACTCCGCTCGTTGTGCCGGACGTTGTGGAGACCGAGCGCACGCCTTCGGTTTTGAGGACTGCTTCCTCAACCCGTTCCACGATGGCAAATTCCTCGGCGGCCGACAGGCTGCCCTGGGCGCTGACGAAAACGAAGACTTCTTCGGGTTCCAGGTCGAGGAACAATTCGGAGCGGTGGGGCGTTGCGTTGAACCAGGTAAAAATGCCGACCACCACCGCGGCAGCACATCCGGTAACGATCAAGGGCCGACCGATCAAGGCCTTGGTGAGCTTGGCATAGCTGCCGAGCCAGCCGCCCGCCCGGCTTGGGTCGCCCTCTGCACCGGACAGGGCCATCAGGTCTTCGTCGGTGCTTTCGCCAGTAGCCCGACCGCCGAACAAAGATCCGAGAACCGGCAAAAAGATCAGGGCCATAACGAGCGATGATGTCAGCACGAAAATGAGCGTAAGTGGCAGATAGGACATGAACTTGCCGACGAGGGAGTCCCAAAAGAGAAACGGCACGAAGGCGGCAAGGGTTGTCGCATTTGAGGCAACCACTGGCCAGAACATACGCTTGGCTGCGGCCCCGTAGGCTTCGGCCTTTCCAAGCCCCTCTGCCATTTTGCGGTCGGCGTATTCAACGACGACGATTGCGCCGTCCACAAGGATGCCAACGGCGATCAGCATGCCGAACATGACCATTGTGTTGATGGTCAGGCCCGATGTCCCGAGCAAAAGAAAGCTCATTACGAACGAGGCCGGAATCGCAATGCCGACAAGGGCGGCCGATCGAAGCCCGAGGGCTGCGACAACGATGATCATGACCAGCAGAACAGCTGTCATGATCGAGGCCTGGAGTTGCTGGACCTGGCTTCTGATCTGGATCGACTGATCCGATGTGATCTCGGATTTAAGCTCCTCGGGCCAGTCTTTGCGGACTTCGGCGAGGACACGTTTTACGTCGTCAACCGTGGTTAGGATATTTGCGCCGGATCGCTTGATGATCTGGATGCCGACGGAGGATTGGCCATTGAACTGGCCATAGACTTCGCGGTCCTTGAAGGTTCGCCGGACGTTTGCGACATCGGCAAGGGTGATCACCGCATCTCCGGATTGGCGAACGGGTAGGGAGAGCGCATCCTCGGCGGTTTTGATCAGGCCCGGGATTTTGACCGGAAAACGCCCGGCACCGGTGTCGATCCGACCCGCGGGAACGAGTTGATTGTTGGCGGTTACCGTTTGGAGAATTTCCTCATAGGAGAGGTTATAGCTTTCCAGCTTCGCCGGATTGACCACAACTTCGAGAACTTCTTCTCGTTCACCCTGGATGCGAGCTTCGAGGACACCTGACAGCGCTTCAAATCCATCCTGCAAATCCCTGGCGGCGCGGTAAAGGCTGCGTTCTGGAACATTGCCTGAAAGATTGATGATCATGATCGGAAACAGCGATGTGTTGATTTCCGTTATGATCGGTTCCTTGGCATCCTCGGGGAAATCCCGCTTGGCAAGATCGATCTTTTCTCGGACATCGAGAAGCGCCTGATCGGCATCGAAGGAAATACCAAACTCAAGGATGACCTGACCAACACCTTCGGCGGCAATGCCGGTCATCTGTTTGAGGCCCTCAATGGTCTGAAGCTGCGTTTCGGCGGGCCGGGTGATTAGCCGCTCGGCGTCCTCTGGTGAGATGCCCTCCAGCGGGACTGTCACGCTAACAAAGGGAACCGGGATCTCGGGTTCGGCCTCTTTCGGCAAGCCGATATAGGTGGCGGTGCCAGCGACGAGGGTGAATGCCAGGATGACAATCACCATACGGGCTTTGTCTATTGCCCCGTCGATTAGGCTATTCATGGTGCGGCCCTGTTGGCGTCTACCGGCGTCACCAGAGCGCCCTCGCGAATATATTCTTGGCCAGCCGATAGGAGGCGGGCCGACGGGGGCAGGCCCTCAACCCAAATGCCTGTGCCGGCATCGTCAACAACCACGACCTCCGAAAAGCGCACGACGTCTTGGTCATCAATGTGGCGCACGCCAATGCGGCCATCATCGTGTAGGGCCAGAAGCGCAGGAGACAGGCGTGTGGCCACCGTTTGACCAATCTCAATCCGGAGGGTCGATGTTAGGCCGGCGGGCAAAGCGCTGTCTGGGTTTTCGAGGGCTGCCCGAATATTAAAGGTGCGTGTTCCCTCATTCGCTGTGCGCGCGACATATTGGATATGACCCGTGCGAGCCGCCGTCGCTCCTGAAACGCTTATTTCAACGGGGGAATCCAGTTGGAGCGCTGTCGCGTAATCCTCTGTAATTTCCGCTTCCACTTTGATTGGGTTCATTTCAGTCACCACGCCGCAAGCGCCACCGGGTGACAGGAAATCGCCGGTTTCGGCCATGCGCTGTTCGAATATGCCTGAGAAGGGGGCCCGTATGGCCGTTCTTGAAAGCTCTATCTTTGCAGAGTTGAGCGCGGCCTCGGCTGCGTCGAGGCTGGCTTTTGCGGAGGCTGCCCTGTTTGGCGAGGCCCAGCCCTTATCGGCGAGTTCCTGGGCGGCGTTATAGTCAACGCGCCGGCTTTCCAAAAGGGCTTCGGCTTCGGCAACACGGGCCTGGCGGGCTTCGATATCGAGCCGGCAGAGCACTGCGCCGCGCTGAACCAGCCGTCCCTCTGCAGCCGGGGCGGCAACAACACGGCCGGTGGTTGCAGATCTGACGGTGACGGAACGGTTTGGAGCCGTGCGCCCTTTCAAGTCCAAGAAAATTGGATGGGGTTCAGAGCGCGCCGTTTCGAAGATAACCGTTGGCCGCTCATCCGCTGTGCTTACGGTGAGGACCGATACGGTGTCGGATCCGCCATTCGGGTTTGAGGGGCCACGCATGAGTGTGCGGATGCCGAAATAGGCAATCAAAGTCAGCAGTATGACGAGAGCGAGAAGAATGGACTTTTTCACAAGACGTCTTTCTGGCGAGCTGGCGGGACAACATTAAACGTTGGCACATATTGAATTGTGAGCATCCCGAAAAATGTTCACAAGGGCCTATTTAACGCAATGTGCTTAACTTACCACCAAACACAGCGATAACTGTGTTCACATCTTGCTTGGTTTGGTTAACCAGATGGTCGGCCAAACCAGGCGACCAAAAGGGCATTTAAATCCAAAAAGCCGCCCGGCAAATGCGCGGGCGGCTCGAAGGAAGATCTGAAATATTAGTCTTCAGATTACGGTACGAAAACCGTGTAAACGACGTTCGCTTCGATGTTACCATCACCGAGAGACAGGTCATATCCGGTCGTTCCACCGAGGGTATAGACGGCGTCAAAACGGACAGACTGGCTGGCAATCGTGCCTGGTGTGGCAGCGGTGCGCTGGTTGCCAACGAAAATCGGGTTGGTTCCCATTTGCGACAGGTCGGTCACGGAAGCGTCAACGCCGCCGGTGGCTCCGCCGGTGTGCGGGAATTGTGCGTCATCACCAAAGGCAAGACCATCATCGCCAGTCTGGGTGACGGACAGGTCGTACCCGATGTCGGACAATGTGAAGTTTGTTGCGCCAGGAGCTGCAGTAGCCGTTGCGTTAATGGCAAAGGCTGTGTTTGAGGCAACGTAGAAGCTCGAGCTTTGCGTCAGGCCTTCGGAGAAAATGTCCGTATCATCGGTCAGCGTGAAGGCGGTAAAGGAGTCGCTTGCATCCAAAACGCCGGTGCTCGACTGAGATGCAATGAAATTTCCGCCTGCATCGAATTCACCAATGCTGACAGCCTGGGCAGCTGCGTCTGGCGTTGGGCTCAGCGTGCCGGTAACGACAGCATGCACATCGCCGGCGATCAGATCGTCGTCGGCATCGCCTGCGCCACTGTTGATGACAAAGTCGGACACAACCGGTGTCGTTCCAGTGGCGCTATCTGCACCCCAAACGATTACCAGGCCAAGAACCTGGAATTGCGGATTGTCAATGATTGAGGCTTGCGCCGGCGCACCGACGAGGGCAGCAACAGCGCCGCCCGCAAGCATGAGCTTGCGAAGATTCATGGTATCACTCCAATTACCCTGGGCCTGTTTGACCCTGTTATGACGCGCCCTATTGAGCTGCGATGAAGGGA
>JBCBAO010000106.1:0-8360 GCA_038532405.1 Pseudomonadota bacterium
CCCGACAAGGGACCGCCCAATCGTTCGTCCACCAAGTGCGTCGGGCCACATCAGGTCACGATGAAAGTCGAGCAGCCAGACCGACAGCCCCTCGCCGCGCTCGGGCAGAATGTCCCCGTTTTCCGGGTTCCAGCGGCGCTCATGGCGATGAAATTGCCCGTCGGCATCGTTTATGAATGCATAGCCATGGTAATAAGGTTCTATGACATCTGGAAATTTAAGGCTCGCAGATGTCAATTCGCCTTCGTCTTGCTGCTCGGCCAAAAACGCTCGAAATTCGCCATCGATTGCGATCGGCGTTTCAACAGGGGCGAGGCGCCGGGCAGGATCTTCCCATGTCTTTAGCTCTTCATCAAAAAGGGCAATAGAGCCTGAAAACGCGACGATGAAGACGAAAAATCCAAGCGCAATCCCGGTCCAGGAGTGCAGATCGTAATTCCGGAGATGGCGTGCGCGATCCATAATAGTACTCCTGATTAGATAACCGGGTCGGTTGCGAATACGACAATACTGCTAAGTACCGATAACAGAATCAATCCTCCGGCAACGCGCCATTTGTTTGAATCCCAATAACACCAGAACTGGAAGCCGACCCAGATAAACGGATTGGCTATGGTAATCCAAAGTGCTTTTTCGGAAAATGGGCCGGGGGCCGTTAGCAGCAAGGCTGCGGTAAAGAAAATTGTGGCAACGAGTGACCATAGGATAACGCTGGTAAGCCGCGGTGCCTTGACAGTCGCCGCAATGATGCCAGCAAGAACCACAACGACAATGCCAATTACGATTGGGCTCATTAGGCGCTTCCGACCCCCAAAACGATCAATGCTGCAATCATAAGGCTCACCACGACCATTGCAATCGCGGTTCCGATTTGCAAACGCGGGGCAAGCGATCCAATGAAAAGGGCAACAAAGGCTGCCAGCATGAATTGCGCCAGCCAAATGGTAGTGCCCCGCTCCCACCCCTGGGGCCCAGCCATCAGGACAAGAGAGAGAAGCGCGATGCCCCACCCTCCGGCCCTGACAGTGGTCTGGTGCCGCTTAGACGCTTTGACCCCTGCAAACTCAGTTCTGCGTTCGCCCGCTTGGAAGAAGGCAAAGCAGGCGAGGTAAAGCAGACAAAGCGAGAGCAGATCGATCATTTAGAAGGACACATCCAGTTGTACCCCGAAGGTTTGCGGCTGCTGTAATGTGAAGTTTGGCGTTTCGAAGAGATTAAGTGATCCACTCTCCGGTAACACGGTCGCAAAGTTCTGGTTCAACAGCCCGGAATCATCGAACAAGTTGGTTGCAAATGCAGACAGGGTGAACCGATCGTGCCGGTAGCCCAATCTAAGGTTTACGACGGTACGGCTATCTGATGTTTCATCGAACCCGGCAACAACTGCAGGATCGAATACCGTAATAGGGCCGATAATCGGCACCGCCGGATTGATCAGATCCTCCGCGCGAAGATTTTCAACACCCGTTTCAGCAGACCCGGTGAAATTCAGGCTCGCATCTGCGAACAATCCCGAGCGGTGATTGTAGCTGCCTCCGATGGTAAAGGTTACATTTGGCGCAAGAGCAGGTTCATTGCCCTCAAGGTCAAAAAACGGGCTATCTGGGAGATTCACTGCAAACGGAAACTCCGTAAACTCTGACCCAAGAAGACCGAGACTGCCATAAAGGTTTAATTCTTCTATCGGCTGATAGTCGACGGACAATTCCAGTCCATAAATTTGACTTTCGCCGACATTATCCGTGAAGAAGTCCAGCGGGCCACCCGTTGGTCCAGGCAATGATACCTGCTGATCGTCCAGAATACTGAAAAACACACTCCCATTTACAGTAAGAGACCTGTCAAAGAATTGAGATCGCAAACCGAGTTCAAAGTTGGTCAAGAATTCCGGATCGAATGTTCCCTGTATCGTGACAGCACCATCGTCGCCCGCGGTTTGTTGAATAAATGTTCCACCAGCCCTATACCCCCGCTGAACCGCAAAGAATGCAGAAATGTCGTCGGTGAAGTTATAAGTGATGGAAGCGCGAGGCAGGACCGCATCAAATGAATCGGACTGTGGCACGGCTGGGGTAGATTCTCCGCTCAGGAGATCCACAAGCGATTGGCAGGGTACCGTAAATGTTGGCGGTAAGAAGGCCAATGGTATACCGGGGGGCAGAAGCGTGGGTGCCAGAAAAGCAACAACCTCGACAGGCGCCGTCGCAGCACAAGCAGGATCAACTGGCTGTGTTGTCGCCTGCAGGCCTGTCGTCTCAAAACTTTCGTTATCGTAACGCAGACCGAAATTGAATGCCCATTTATCACCCAGCTCATATCGCAATTGACCATAAAACGCGAAGTTTTCTGTCCGCGTTGATGTCACCGTATCGGCAGATAATAGCGTATCGGCTGGATCAATTACGACGCCCGTGGGCGAAAGACCCTGCAGCGGTGCTAGAATATTAAAATCAAAATCTTCACGTGACTGGAAGTAATAACCGCCAAACCGGCCGGAAAAACTATCAAACCGGAAGTTTGCTGCGAGTTCTTGCGTATATGTTTCAATAATATCATCATTGAAACCATTGGTGTTAAAGTCGAGCACAAAGGTGGGGTCGCCAAGAATTCGCTCGCGCTCAACCTGCTCAAACGTTGTTAGCGAAACGATCTCGATACTGTCATTAATATCATATGACAGATCGATAATGCCACGGAATATATCAGTGTCATTATCCTGGAAATCGCCAAACCCAATCCCATCCTGCGGGTCAAATTGAGCAAATCCCTCACTCGGCACAGGCCCCGGCGCATTTACAAAAGCAGACACAAGACCCAGTTCAGTGTTGACGTACTCGAATGTCAGCTCGGTACGCAGATCGGGGAGAAAATTCGGCTCAAAAAGCAGTTTCGACCGAACAGAAATCGCATCCTGGAAGTCCTGATCAAGCAGCACACCGGTATTCGGCACAGGGATGAAAGTCGGTGACGGGGCACCTGGTATAACTATATTATCAATATCTGCAGAACCAAGATTATCGATAAACCCATCCGTCGATTGATAATCAACGGCTACTCGAAATGCGAGCTGATCCTCAATAATCGGCCCGGAAATCGCGCCAGCATATTGCTGTGTGTTAAACTCAGCATATCGCGCGCGCGCTTTCGCTTCCCATTCATAGCTCGGATCCGCGGTCGTCACAACAATTGCACCGGCGAGTGCGTTGCGTCCCTGAACTGTGGACTGCGGTCCACGGAGAACCTCGATTTGGGCGACGTCCCAAACGGATTCAAGGCCAAAGGTCAGGCCTGTCGTCGCCACCGGCACGCCGTCAATATAAACGTTGGAGGTGACCCCTTGCCCGCCGCCGCTGACGCCGTTTCTGTTGATGCCTCGAATGGTCAGCGAGGATGTGTTGCCATTAATGGCCACGTTGGGTGATCTCAGCAGCACATCATCGAGATCAAACAGGGCTTCCCGCTCAATCCGTACTTCGTCGAACACTTCGACGGAAACGTCTGCATCTTGAACGCTCAGGCCAAGCTTGGTTCCTTGAATGATAATTTCGTCGAGCGTGCGCGTTTCTTCGCCTACGGCAATCGGCTCATCGGCTTCACCAATATCCTGCGCATTTGCACCTTGCGCCGCCAGAATTAACCCCAGGGCGGTCAACCCATACTCTCGCTTCATCGCATAAACCCCTAATTGTCTTGACAGAAACCCTACGAGCCCGATTTGGACACCAGCGCCGTGATATTGAAAATCATTCTCATAGGCAACTAGCTGATTGTCAAAAGTCGCTTTAAGTTGCACAAAAGCCGCACTCGCCATGGCTCGCACGGGCACAAAATAAAACGGCAAGCCGGGAGGCCTGCCGTTCTACGTGTGTATCGTTTTTACAATGCCCGGGAGACGGGCAAATCTTTAATTCGAGAGGTAGCCAGCTTCTTCAGCTTCGGCCCAAAGCTGGGGCCAACGACGCCCGGCAAGCCCGGGATGATTGACCTCTTTTGCCGCCTCAAGATTGTCCAGTTTTCCTTCGCCATCGACGATAACCAGACCAATCATGCCGGCCGCATAGTGCGGAATGCACTGATAGCCATAGATGCCCGGCTCTTCGAATGTGTAAGAGACTTCCTGATTGACGCGGCCACGCCAGCCTTCGACGCCCTCCGGTATCATGCCATCATTAGAGTTTGACTGGTGCGATAGATCCGACGGAACAAATTTTACTGTATCGCCAACATTCACTTGGACGACTGCCGGGTAGAACACCATGCGTTCCCTAGGGTTCTCCGGGTGCGCATTCAGCATTTGCACCTCAATGACCTTGCCGGCTGCATCGCTGGTCTCTTCGGCTGCGGCAGGCACTTCTTCCTGGGCAGCCGCAGGCTCAACTGCAACTGCTTCGACCGCATCTGTGCCGGCTTCAGCCAACGCCGTTACTTCTTCAGCTGCCTGATCTACGGCGGCCTCGACAGCAGCGTCCGCAGCGCCCTCAACGGTTGCCTCAACTTCGGCAACCACAGTCTCCTCGACGACCGCTTCTGCCTCGGCGACCACGGCTTCTGCTTCAGCCGCCACGGCCTCAACCTCTTCCGCAGCAGATGACACAGCGTCATTGCTCGCGACATCTGTTGCAGCATCTTCGCCGGAGCCGCCGCAAGCGCCGACCAGTAAAGCTGCGGTCAAAGCCACAATGCTGTTTTTCATTTATGCTCTCCTCATTGGCATGATTTCGATGCGTTCCATATTTTTGCCAGCAAGACAGTTTTTCGGATTCGCCCTTAAGCTAATTTAGCACGCAGTCGTAGTAACAATTTGACCCTCCCGCAAGGGAATTCCGGACACCTGCCTGTCTCGCGCAGCAAACTAGAGCTTTCGCTCGGACTTTCAATGTAAGCGATACAGTCGGACCTTATGCGGCCTTGCGCTTATCCTCTTCCAAGCGACCAACCTCGCTGGTGAGCCACTCAAAATGGGTCTGGAGACGGGTCACCGTTTCCAGATCGGCGTCCCCACGGCGCAACAGCTCAGCCTGCCAAGCTTCGACGATCCGAAGTTGGCCTCTAAGCCAGCCAAGCATCGTTCTGTCACTTATGGGGACGCACATGGAACAAACTCCTTTGTCAAAGACGATTAAAAGCCCAAGGACCAGCTTAGGGCGACCTTGAAGTTGCGTCCGGGCTGGCTCACGCCAGCATTGACGACCTCAAAATCAGTATCGGCGACATTATCGATGCCAAGGTCCAGGCGCACGCCTTCAAGGGCTTCGAAAGGCGGCTGCCAAACCGCATAAATATCCCCAAAAATGAAACCCGTCCGCTCTTCACCCGGATCGTTTACTTCGGTGAAGTCATCGGCAAAGGTCAAACGTGTGCCGATCCGCAATCCCCAAGGCTCCCATTTGACACCGGAGTCAATAAAGAGCGTGGTTGGCGACAAGACACCCTCCAGGAATTCCCCGGTATCCTCATCGACCCCGTCGATGGTTGTGATATTGCCCCGCGTATAGAAGTAATCGGAATCATATCTGAATTCGAACTCGACCCCTTCGATCTCGGCATTGGCAATATTTACATTTTGGCTGGTATTTCCGAAGTCTGGGCCCGTTCCGCAGGGCATAGACGCAACGAGAAAGGGTGGAAGTCCAGGCGGTGCCGTGGCCGGCGTGAAGAAACACCCAAGCGGTGTGTTTACATCCAGACCGATCAGGTCATCGACATCGGAATTATAATAGGAAGCCTTCGCCGTAAACACATCATTGCTGAAGAAGATATTGTCGAAGTCGACCCCGGCACCGATTTCCCAAGTATCCGATTCCTCCGGCACGAGATCCGCATTTGGAATGAACAGATTGGACACGAAAACCGGCCCAAACGGTCCGGGAGGCGCTGTCAGGTTCGGGACGGTAAAGTGCACGCCATCGGCAAACGCTTCATTGAAGCTTGGAGCGCGAAAACCTTCCGAATAGTTCCCGAAAATCAGGAACTCAGGCACCGGCTTATAGGAAACGCCTATTTTGGGTGAGAACTCGTCCTCATCAATATCAAACGTTCCACCAGGCTCAGACGTTTCAAAACTGTCCCAGCGAATACCCGGAATAATTGTAAGCTCACCGGGAACAGGACCAAGATCGGAAAGTGCCAGTTCAGCCTGTAGAAAAACGCCATAAAAGTCTGTCTCGGCATCCGGCACACCACCGCGAGACCCATCCGGCGTATCCGTATCGAGCCCCGTTTGCTGGTCCTGATAATATTCTCCGCCATAGGTAAATGTCAGGGCCGCAGCGTCGCTGAATATAAAGGTCGAACGGTTGTCCACGAGGAAGCCGAAGGTTTCCACGCTCCGGTCAGTAAGGCGCGGGTCATCCACTTCGTCTTCTTCGACGGAATTGTCCGAATAATAGCCGACAAAATTGAAATTGATCAGATCATTTGCCGCGGGATTCCAATTGAGACCGCCCTGCAGCGTATTGTTCTCAACATCTCGAAATACCAACTCATTGGTTGGTCCGGCGACATTCACACCCTGGGGGTTTTGCGGATCTGTTGCATCCGCACCATAGCGTATCCAGGAGGCATAGAGCTCGAGATCATCCGACGGCCGGATCGTTGTCTTTAAGAGAGAAGACAGAATCTCGTCATCCGCTGGTAGGGTGAAATCACTGCCGAGCTCGATATTGCCAGAGTCGCGGTAGGTCACATTGGCCACCACATCAAAAAGCCCGTCCGCAGACTGCCAGACACCTGTGCCGCCAACCCGGTACTCATCATTTACGGACTGGAAGCCCGATGTGACGCGGAAGCCGAACTGTTCGCCTTCTGCCAGTACGTCGCGCGCAGTGATCGTTCGCGTAGCAATCACCCCGCCAAGGGCACCTGAGCCATAAAGTGCGGATGACGGCCCGCGGACAACTTCAACCGCCTGGACCAATTCCGGATCGACAAAAAAGCGCCCATCATGGCCGGACACGAAACTTTGGCGGGCACCGTCGAGAAAAATGAGGACGCTATCGCCACTCAAGCCGCGCACCGTAGGTGCGTCTCCCGTGCGGCGCGGCCCGGAATCGAACTGCGCCCCGGGAATTGCCTGGAACACTTCCTGAAGCGTGGATGGATTGAAGTCCAAAATAATGGGTCGCTCAATAACCGTGACTTGGCCCGGATAGTCATAAGACGATGTCGGGTTACGGGTGGCGTAAACCGAGATCGGATCAAGCCGCGTGACCTCTTCTTCATCTACAGGCCCCAGATCCTGTGCTATGGCGTTCCCTGCCAAAAGGGCCCCGGACATGACACTCAAATACAATGATCGTTTCATTTGCATCCCTCGCAATTGCAAATCATTCGCAATTAGTATCTCGAATGAAATTGGTTTGCAAATGCGAATTGGTCGCACTATCCTTTCGCTTGTGGAAACTGCCAGATCGGCATAAATGGGGAGCTGTTATGCAGCGTTTATCACACGTAAATCGGATTGGATCTGTTATAGCCGCAGCGCTGTACCTTACGGCTTGTCAAGCCGTTGAAAATACACAAACAACTCCGGAAATCGCAGCCGCTGAAGCCGCTGCCATCGCCCAATCAGAAGTGCAATTCGAAGCAGATCGCACTGCAATTCTCGCCATGGAAGGCAATTTCAAAGTCTCGTTCGACTTTATTGAAACAGTGTCCTTCGTCGACGACTATGAACCGAAAGATCCTTACGAATCCGGTGCCCATGAAGTTGTTCGCGTGATTGAGGACCGGGGTGATTTCATCAGCCTGCAACACATTCTTGTCGTTGGTGGCCCGGATCAGAAATTCCCGGTCAAGCATTGGCGGCAAGACTGGCAATATGAACCGGAAGAGGTTCTTGTTTTCATCGGTGGCAATGCCTGGGAAATCAAAGACGTGCCGGAAGCCGAGCGCGCCGGGAAATGGTCCCAGACCGTCTACCAGGTTGACGACTCCCCGCGATATGGTGCCGTCGGGGGCTGGAGCCATACGAACGGCGTGTCCGAATGGGTTCCGCCGGCAGAGTGGCGTCCTTTGCCGCGCCGCGACATGACGAAGCGAGACGATTACCATGCCATCCTGGCCGTAAACCGCCACGCGATCACACCGGATGGATGGGTCCACGAACAGGACAATTCAAAACTGGTTTTGTCCGGCGATACTCCCCAAACCCTCGTGCGCGAGATCGGTTACAATACCTATCAGCGGAGCGATGATTTTCAGGTCGATATTGCCGATACATATTGGAATGGCACGGTCGATTATTGGACAGCGGTTCGGGAAGAATGGACCCGAATGGAAAAAGAACTGCCGGCTTTTGCATTGACCCTGCAGGGCGAGCCGGAACAGCTTTATTTTGGTCTCCTGGGACTGGCAGAAGG
>JBCBAO010000107.1:0-8318 GCA_038532405.1 Pseudomonadota bacterium
TTCTCGTAAATGCTGCGCAGCATTTACGAGAATGTCACAACCGCCGAGTTTTTCCGCAGCCTGGCTTTCCAGCGAGAAAACGGCCTCGCAGTCGGTGATGTCACAAACATGGAAGTGACCGCTGATTTCGCCAGCAAGTGCTTCGAGTGTTTCGGCGCGCCGGCCCGCCACCAGCACGCTCGCGCCTTCGGCGGCGAGGCGGCGGGCGATGACTTGCCCCATATTCCCCGCGCCCGCAGCGCCCACAACAACTGCACGTTTCCCATCAAGACGTCCCAATTTAATCCTCCTACAGAACCGGAAAAAACTTACCATACAGACTTTTCTAGCACTCACCAGCAAGAAAATTATGGTTTCTGACGATAACCGTCGATATCGCCTAAAACAATCAAAGACTGTTGACACATGCGATCAAGTTCATACTTAAATTCGACAAGAGCAAAAATAGGGAGTGGTCGGTCTTATGGACGACGACAAGTTAACGCGGTTGCAGGAACTGGCCGACAAACAAGAAATTTTCGAACTTTCCGCCACTTATATGCGCGGGCTTGATCGCCTTGATGGCGACCTCGTAAAATCTGTCTATCATGGGGATGCGACGGACCATCGCGGGTTTTTCACCGGTACCGGGTGGGAGGTCGCTGAATTCGCCATGGGCCTGCTAAAAGATCACCTCGTCAATCATCACATGCTTGGTCAGGCTAACATCACTTTGGAAGGCGATGTCGCCTTTGGCGAAATATATTTCCACGCCTATCACCGCGTTATCCTGAATGAGGTAGAGCGCGATTTTGTAATTGGTGGGCGATATGTCGACCGTTATGAGCGCCGCGACAATTTATGGAAAATTGCTCACAGAACAGAGCTGAATGACTTCGCAAGAATGGATCCGATTGCAGACGATTGGCTGCGAGAAACGCCGGAAGCGCTTCGTGGCTATCGGGGTGCGGACGATCTTTCCTCTCAACTGGACAAGGTTCGACACTTATAGGGAGTGAGCTATGGCAGACGACGAGCACGAACAAATGTCTGATCGGTTTGAACCTGCGCGATGCCCGGGCCCGGCGACACGGGATATTATTCTCAAAGATCCAGGACCGCCTGCACCGGCTGTCATAACCGAGGAATGCTATGACTTTCTCGGCGACGAAGATCTCAGCTATGATGTGTACACGGATCCAGCGATACATCAGCAAGAGATGGAACGGCTTTGGCCAGAAGTTTGGCAATTCGCCTGTCGCGAGGAGCACCTTCCCAAACCCGGTGACTCATATGTTTACGATATAGGCGACATTTCAATTCTGCTTGTCCGGCAACGTGATCTTGGCATTAAAGCGTTCATCAATTCATGCAAGCATCGCGGCATGCAATTGCGGCCCTGCGGCGCACGGGGCCAGCTAAAAGCCGTAAGGTGCCCCTTTCATGGTTTCGTGTGGGGCATCGACGGAAAGTTCGTTCAGGCCCCATGCCAGTGGGACTTCCCGCACATCAAAGCTGATGAGTTTGCGCTTGACGAGGTACATGTTGGCCTTTGGGAAGGCTTCGTATTTATCAACATGTCCGATAACCCACCCCCGCTTGAAACTTATCTCGAAGTTTTGCCGGAGCATTTCAGCGGATGGCCAATGTCTAAACGTCATGTCGCGCTTCATATCGAAAAGAAACTGCCCGCCAACTGGAAGCTTGCCCAGGAAGCTTTTCTTGAAGCCTATCATGTGATCGCGACCCACCCGCAAGGCCTGCCAACGGCAGGTGACGCCAACGCGCAATATGATGTCTTCGGCGAAAACACGTCCCGCTTCGTTCATACAATCGGCTTCCCAAGTCCCCATCTGCCGGGCGAGCGATCTCAAGACCTAATTTTGGCTGATCTCGGAGGCGAAGCGTTGGGCCTCAAGCTGGAGCCGGGACAAACCGCGCGCGAAGTGTTTGCTGAACATCTTCGAAAGACAATTGGCGAAGCAATGCGGGTCGATCTGACGAATGTATCTATCAGCGAAATGATTGACTCTATTGAGTATCATTGCTTCCCGAACTTTATTGTCTTTCCGGGTGTTAGCCTTCCAATGGTTTACCGGTTCCGACCAGATGGTGACGACGTCGATTCGAGCATCTTTGATCTGTTCTTCATGGCGTTAACGCCTGACGGGGAAACATCGCCACCTGCGCCCGACCCCATTCTGATCGATGCCGAAACGTCTTTTACTACGGTGCCTGGCATGTCGCCAGAATTGGGGGAGATTTATGACCAGGATACAGATAATCTGATCATGCAGACCCGCGGCTTGAAAACCAGCCGAAAGAAAGGCCAAACCTTGGGAAATTATCAAGAGGTCCGCATTCGCCGTGTCCGCAAGACCTTGGACGCATATCTTTCAGCGTGTAAGTAATGGGCAGAGCAACCGATCTTCACCAATAGGTTGAGGCTGCGAGAAGTGAAAGCGAGAGCAGTGAGCACGACCCCGAAAAAAGCTGCGATAGATGCATCAATAGCAGAGATGCGAAGCGCCATGTCGACGGCACATGGGGATGCAGCAAAACAGACATGGCGTAATCGGCGAAGTGAAGAAACGCGCCGAGCCGTTATCGAAGCGGCAGTCCATTGCCTCGTCGAACAGGGGTACGCCAATACAACGACCCAACTCGTTGCTGATCAGGTCGGACTGTCGCGCGGTGCCATGAACTACCACTATGCGACACGCACCGATCTCATTGGTGCCGTTATCGACTATATTTTTCTACGCCTGCTGGAGATGGCGTATGATGGCGTTGAGCGACGCGAAGCCGGCAATGGGATCGACATGTCGCAAGCGACGGACCTTCAGTGGAGCGTCATCAACTCAGCAGAATATATCGCCTATATCGAGCTGAACATTGCCGCGCGAACTGACGCAGATTTACAAAGCCATTTTGACAAGAAGGCAGTTGCCTTCGATCAGTTATGGCTGGAGAAAAGTGAGGAATTGTTGCCATTGTGGGAGGGGGATCGCAGCAACGTTGCGTTTGCTTGGAACTTCACCCGCGCGACCCTCGAAGGCTTAAAAATCAATGAACGGATCGTTCGTACACGGGCAGGCCGCAAGCGCATCCGCGATGGACTGATCGCGGCGATGATGGCGTTTCAATCGGGGAAAGTTAAAATTCCTGAATAGGCTTAATGGTCGTTCCCCAATATCAGACACCTCTTCTACTCAGTCTCGACCTGGAGAGTAATCCGACGTCGCTTCCATGAGCACAGTATCCAGCGTTAGAGGCGGGGTGCGGAACGCTTCTTCAGCAAAAAGTTGAGCCTGGTCTGCAAAGTGGGGAGAGGCTGGGTCCATCTTATTCGCGCCAAAGTGATAAACGCTTTCAATGTGCATCTTCCCATCAGGGTCCCATTCAACGAAGTATTGCAGACTGTCGCCAGCAATCGCCGATAATGGCCCATCCTTTGGATTATCGGTGGAGTAAATCGCTCGCAGCACATCCGGGCCTCCGCGCAGCGGCAGATCAATGTCGCCGCGCTGGAGACGGTTAACCTCGCCCCATGTCGGATCGATCCGCCCAAACCCCTCTTCGAGCTCGGCGATTGCCTGGCGGACAGCTGCGATGGGGTCCCTAAGGATAGGCTCGGATTTTGTGGGATTGAGCTGGATTCCAAGCAATAAGTGACCGATCCGGGTGGCGAGCGCGACTTCCCGAGACTCTGTTTCTGTATTGCCGTCCCACCCAGCGATAAGTGCCAAAGCGTCTGTGAATTCTTCGGATTGAGAAATTTCGGTGTTGGACTGGATCTCGCGCAGAAGCGTCATCAAATAGGAATCCGGTTCATAATAGCCATCCATTTTATAGTCCAAAATATCCTGCCGGCTGATCATCGGATCGGCATCGAATAAGCGGTAGATCCTCAAGCCGCGATTGCTGGTCTCGCTAATCACGCCAACATGGTCGGGAAAGTCGCCCGCCTTGGGGTTATCTTCAGCACCCGTCACATGGAACGGGTCATGATTGGCAGATACGACGAAGCCTGAGGGTGGGTTTTCAACAAAGGGCATGACAGATCGAAACGGGTGAAAGCCGTCCCAAAGCAAGTCGCTGCGATCGCCCGGCGCGATTGTCGACCAGTCCCATTGTGATGAGCGGATCGGGGAGCGTGCATTGTAATAGTAAGCAATGTTGCCGGTCTTGTCGGCATAGACCACATTGAATGCGGCGACGCCCTGACGGTCCATGGCCGCTAGCCATTCAGTTTGGGTCTTGGCCTTGTTCATGCCGTAGAGTTGTTCGATTGACTGGATATCGCCATACCCCGCGAACGATATGGCAAACCAACCATTTGGTGTTTCCAAAACAGGTCCATGCAGAGAATGATAGACCTTGCGCTTCACCGTCGATTTAAAAGGACCTGCCAGTTTGACTTTGAGATGGGCCGTTGAGACCTCCAAATCCAGCCATTCGCCATCCATCTGGTATTGCGTCGGATCCTCGGGGTCATCGACCACCATTTCATAGACATCGATCAAGTCTGGCTTGCTGACGGTAATGGTCCAGGCGAGATCTTGATTTGCGCCAAAAATCGCGAAGGGAGACCCCGTTACGAACGCTCCATATATATCCCACCCCTCATTCGATTTGATCCGAGCCTCATAGAGCGCTGTGGGGCCGACGAATGGTTGGTGGGCATTTGAAAACAGACGCGTATACCCATCCGACGCGCGAGAGGGGGCAACCGCAATAGCATTGGATCCTATGATTGACGTATCAACGCCAACATATGACGCATATTCGCGGCCGTGCATCGTCGCATCAGCCCGCTGCTCACCTTCTGCGCCCTCTTCCCTGAATAGGTCTGCAAGAACATCATCAAGGCCGTAGACAAATGGGCCGCGCGTCTTCGGTGCGGAAGCCACTTCAACACCTGTTAATGGCGCAAACCCTTTGCTGCACCGCCCTTTTTCTTCCGCACAGAAATAGTTTATCCCGTCAGCATAAGCATCAAGCACGTCACGGACCTCAGGCGAAAGGTCGGTCTCGTACTTCTCATCAAACGTTTCGCGGACTCGCATCGCTGAAATGAGGTAGTCGGTCTTCGCGCCCTCCCGGCCGGTCATTGCCCCCATTTGCCCCCGCGCAAACACAAAACTCTGTTCAATATTGCGGATATTGTCCTCAGCCTGTGCATAGGCAAAGCCGAAAGCTGCATCCACATCCCGCTCGCCGTAAATGTGGGGTACGCCATAAGCGTCTCGTACGATCCGAACATCGTAGAGCCCTCCCCGCTCTCGCGCACCTTCACGGTCAAAAGTATCGGGCGCAAATATCCCCGAAAAACCGACCCAACTGAACACGACGACACCGATCAAGATTGCGATGCCGATGGTGGCTGTCTTCATTATCTGCCCTCTGGTTTTTTGCTTAGTCTCTTTGATGAGCTGGTCGAAAGTTAGCTATCACTAGGTTTCTGTCAATTGGGGATGTGTATAGAAGAAGCACACCGTCAAATCGGATCATCGAGGCGTTCAACGACGTCATTAAATGCGGCGATTGCGTTTGATGCATCTCTAATAATTGCACGGCGATCAAGATCGGGATTCTCCAGAACAAACTCGATTGCGGTATACCCAATCTCAATCGACAATCGCGATTGGCGGTAGACTTCCGCCTCACTCAAACGAGGTCTGAAAACGACAGCGGCTTTTGCAAGGGCCGCGGCCATATCGTGGTGGGAATCCGTGCGAACATAACTGAGCGCCGGGATGACCCGCAGACAGGTCATCACTTGAACGCCGCCCGATATCTCTTCAGTTAACTCAATGGTTCTGAGATTTAGATTTGTCAAAATTGAACTTGTTAAAACATAGTCGGGATCTGTTTGAAGCTTCTCGCCAATTTCAGAGAGAAGTTCGTTCTGCACATCCATAACGCGTCGACCAAAAGCCCCTATGAGATCGTACTTGTCTTTGAAATAGCGATAGAGTGCCGGGGGCGAGACACCGGCGCGCTCGGCAATAAGGTTGGTGGAAACGCGCTCAAAGCCGACCTCATCCAGAAGCGCGCCAGTGACCGTCACCAATCTATTGTAAGTATCCTTCGCCCGTTTTTGGCGGGGCACCGAGGTATGGGAGATTGATTTAGGCATGCGTCTCCAAGTATTCTCAAAGCAATGGCTTTTCTAGTCACCTCAAGAAACGACGATATTAAAAGTCATATGGGCTCATACTCGCATTGCTCGAATCGTGCAGCTAAAGACTATTTGGAAATTAGAACACCTGTTTCGGGGTTCAAATCGTCACGGGGATCGGTCAGATAACCGGCCGGGAACGAAATCGAAGTTACCTTATCCACCGTATCCAAACATAATTTATGATTATTGTCGCCGTCCCCCAGATCAGCGAGTGCGATTGGGGCCACGTGCTCTATCGTCTGATCACGGCGAATGACCTCAACCTCGTAAAGCTGGCGTTCGATATCGTCCACGGGTCTGCCCTCAGGTTTACTGATCCCCCCTGCCCAGGTCGCGCGAACAATCTGTTTTGTCGCCGCAGGGCAGCCATTCCCTCCACCAAAGGGTATGGACGTTCCCGTCGTTTCAAGGGCCCATTCATCCTGTGGAATCACTTCAGCCCAAACCAAAGTCGGCCCCGCTTCCAGGGGGATCACATCGACTTTCGCCCCCTTAAAGTTCAACGTATTATCGAGGGATAGCAGATTACCAATAATCTCAACACGGATGGGTGGATCATCAATACTGCCATATTGGCCAACCAGTAAGACAGTCCGCAGTTCTCCGAGGTCATCAGCTGGAGCAAGCGTTAGACATACAATCTCCCCGACATCTCCAGACGATTTGGTGACCTTGAAGTCGCCGGGTTCCAGTGTTTCCAAATCGACTTCATGCGAGAAAATAACCGGCATGCCGTCTTTGCCTGCAGCCCCCGGACAGACGACCCTGCTTGATAGGGCCGGCAGAGCATCATCTAATCCGAAAAAAGCGGATAATAGGCTGGCATTTCTGCCCTGAGCATCTTGCGTGCTGGTGACGCTGGTAAGTGTGGTATCAGTCGCAGAATACGTATCGAGGCTGCGCTCATAGCCGACTGCTAATATCAAGTTCCTTACAGGTGTAATGTAGATACCGGCGAGTAGAGCGATAGCTGTGATGATAGCAATTATAAACAGGATAGCTTTCATCTCAGGTCACGCACCTTCTGAAACCGGCTTATGACTATAGTAGTGGCAGCTTAAACTGTCTGCAGCCGACATTTGATGGGTTATAGGGACAGCAGCGCTTCTTGCTTTTCATGGTACATTACCGACATGAAGCGCTCAGTCTCCGTCAGCGCCGCCGGCCCTTTGCATGGCTTGTTGGTTTATCGGGGGTCGCTTTGTGGGCATAGGGGTTTGCCCCTTGCCGGACAAAAAGGCGAAGCGGAACGCCTTTCATTTCGAAGGCCTCGCGAATCCCGTTGATAAGGTAGCGCTTGTATTGTTCAGGCATCTGCGCGCCGCGCGAAGCGATCAACACAAACGTCGGCGGCCGGGCTTTGATCTGCGCCATATATCTCGGCTTAATGCGCTTGCCATGGACGGTGGGTGGTGGATGACGCTCAACTGCGTAACGAAGCCATCGGTTCAAGTCGCCTGTTTTGACCCGGGCATTCCAGTTATCAAACACTTCAGTCACTGCAGGCATCAACCGATCTACACGGCGTCCCGTCAAACCGGACAGGGTGATGAGCGGCGCCTGCCCTGCATTTGGCAAAAGGCGGTTTAGCTTTTCACGGAGAGACCGCACAGTTTCTTCAGGGTTTTTGACCCGATCCCATTTTGAGATCACGATCACGAGGCCTCGTCCCTCCCGCAAGGCGAGGTCCGCGATTTGAAGGTCCTGCTTTTCCAGAGCTTCTTCAGCATCCATAACCACGGCGATGATGTCCGCATATTTTAGGGAGCGGACAGTCTCCCCGGTCGACATACGTTCTAGTCGTTCTTGAACTTTGGCGCGTTTGCGCAAGCCGGCGGTATCGACCAGGCGAATTTCGCGGCCCTGCCAGTTCCACTCTACAGACACTGAATCCCGCGTAATCCCCGCTTCCGGACCTGTCAGCAGCCTGTCGGATTGTAGAAGTGTGTTGATCAAAGTCGATTTGCCGGCATTCGGCCGTCCAACAATGGCCAGCCGGATTGGCTTTAATGGCTGATCGTCCGCCGGCGGAGTATCCTCATCTATAATCCCGGCGTCTTCCAAGGCGGCCGAGAGAGCCTCATCGGTGAGATTAGGATCGTCGATATTGATCGTATCCAATTTGGCGAGGATGTCTTCCGCTTTGGAGTTG
>JBCBAO010000108.1:0-8303 GCA_038532405.1 Pseudomonadota bacterium
GCTCCTCCTGGAGCCGCGTGTGCTCGCCCTTGATCTCCATTTCTTCAAGCTTGCGCAGGGCCCGCAAACGAAGGTTCAAAATCGCCTCGGACTGGATCTCGGTGATGCCGAACCGGTCCATCATGACCTGTTTCGGATTGTCCTCCTCGCGGATGATCCGGATCACTTCGTCAATGTTCAGATAGGCAATCAAATAGCCGTCGAGCAAATGAAGCCGTTTTTCGATCTTATCGAGACGGAACTCTGCCCGGCGAACGACCACCTCCCGGCGATGGTCGAGATAAGCCTGGAGCACTTGTTTCAACCCCATCACCTGGGGCGCGCCTTTGTGCAGAACATTCATGTTCAGCGAGAAACGCGTTTCCAGATCACAAAGCTTGAACAAGCTTTCCATCAGAACATCGGGCTCGATGGACCGCGAGCGCGGCTCCAGAACGACGCGGATGTCCTCGGCGCTTTCATCGCGCACATCGGCGAGCAATGGCGCTTTCTTCGTCTCGATCAGCTCTGCCAAGCGCTCAATGAGTTTGGATTTTTGCACCTGATAGGGAATTTCCGTTACGATGATCTGGTATTGGCCACGCCCAAGGTCTTCGGTCTGCCAGCGGGCGCGCATGCGGAAGCCACCGCGGCCGGTTTCATAGGCGTCGAGGATCGAGGCTTTGTCCTCCACAATCACACCGCCGGTGGGGAAATCCGGTCCAGGCATCAATTGCAGGAGCTCGGCAGTCGTTGCCTTGGGGGTGTTGATCAGGAGAAGCGCAGCATTGATGGCCTCGGCCGCATTGTGGGGCGGAATGCTCGTCGCCATGCCCACGGCAATGCCCGTCGCCCCGTTCGCGAGCAGATTTGGGAACCCAGCGGGAAGCACGACGGGCTCCCGGTCGGTTTCGGAGTAATTGTCGCGAAAATCGACGGCGTTTTCGTTCAAACCATCGAGCAGCAATTCTGCCGCCTCTGTCATACGCGCTTCGGTATAGCGATAGGCAGCTGCACTGTCCCCGTCGATATTGCCGAAATTGCCCTGGCCATCGACCAGTGGATAGCGAACCGAGAAATCCTGCGCCAGGCGCACCAGCGTGTCATAAATAGAGGCGTCACCATGGGGGTGAAAATTGCCCATGACATCGCCGACAATCTTGGCGCATTTGCGATAACCGCCATCTGGATCAAGCTTCAGAACCCGCATGCCATAGAGGATGCGCCGCTGGACCGGTTTCAGCCCGTCGCGCACATCGGGCAACGCCCGGCTTGTGATCGTGGACAAGGCATAGGCAAGATAGCGCTTGGACAGCGCCTCATTCATAGGTTCCAGGATAATGTTGTCTGGTTCGTCGTCTTTTGTGTCAGACATTAAGGCGGCCTCCTGCTCGCGCGACTCAGCTGTTGCGGGCAGACTAACAGAAAGCGAGATTTGGTTAACCAATGGAGAATCTTAGATATGTGATCTCTCTGTGGCGGTTCTGGGTGGCCCTGGCCGGTGTCGCTGCCATCGCCTATCTCTTTCACCTTTATGCCCCAGCCCAGCACAATCCATGGCGACCAATTCATTTGGACGATCCGATCGGATTGGCGACTTATGCCAAGTTCACCCATCTGAAGTATAATCGGGAGGCCTGTTTCAGGGCCCTCGATACGGTCGGCGTTCAGTATACACCTTTGCCGGATGAGGTGACCGGCAAGAATTGTGGCTTCCAGGATGCCCTGGTGCTTGACCGGACCCTGACCCCCTACTCGGCACCGCTGCGCATGACCTGTGCCATGGCTGCGGCGCTCTATGTCTGGGAGCGCGAGGCTGTGCGGCCGCTGGCGGAGCGCTATTTTTCGTCTGAGGCAGCGCGGATTGAGACCTTTGGCACCTATTCCTGCCGGAATATCGCGGGCACTCGCCGACGGAGCCAACATGCAACAGCCAATGCAATCGATATCGCAGGCATAACGCTCGCAAACGGCCGCTTGATTAGCATTAAGACCGACTGGGGCAGCGCCACACCAGCGGGCGACTATCTGGCCGACCTTCACAAAACGGCCTGCGAACTTTTCTCCGTCACCCTCGGGCCAGACTATAATGCGGCCCATGCAGATCATTTTCACCTCGACTTTGGGTCAGGAAATACGTGCCGATAGGGCGTGCTGCGGCAGGCCTATTCAAGCCTCCGTGAAAGCTGATCAGCATTTATATATGATTTTTATGGATTTTATTTCCGCGCACCGTGCAATAGTGCCGCCGACCTCGCAGTTCGGTGACAAGCTGTGCATAGCATGTCAGTGCCCCGGTCATCATCTCCAATCCATCGAAGCAAACGCAACCTGCTTTTGCCCAACATCTTGGAGATCCACCATGAAAACGCTCAAAGCCCTCTTGGTAACCGGTGGTCTGATCGCACTTTCCGTTTCGGTTCCATTCTCAACCGCCAATGCTGCGACACCGAATGGCGCACCGGTGTCTGCTGCCCCCATCACGGCGACAGTTTTTGACGCCGCCCCCAATGCTGGCCCAGCTCTACTCGCGCCAACGGAGGTTAAATTCCGAGGTCACCGCGGCGGCTTTCGCGGCCACCGGGGCGGCAGCTTTAGGGGTCATCGCGGCGGAAGCTTCAGAGGACACAGCCGAGGTTTCAAGCGGAGCAACAGTTTCCACCGCGGTGGGTTCAATCGCGGCGTCCATAGGGGCGATTTCCACGGAAACGGGCTCCATAAGAAAAAATTCAACCATGGTTTCCATGGGAATAGCGGCTTCCACGGAAATGGCTTCAACGGCCACGGCGTCCACAAGAAAGGCTTTAAAGGTGGTCACGGAATACGGCGGGGATACTAGCTGCCCTTTGACCCTCGCCTAACTTGAACACCGGGCATTTGGCCCGGTGTTTCTTTTTTAGCCCCAAGCGCGGAATGCGTGGGGACAATACACCGCTTGCGCGAAGCGGCTGGACAAATGGGATCTCTCCAGACCAAGCTCAATCGTTAACAAAATATTAACGCATGGAGCCTGGCCCGTCCGATGAAACGTCTTTTATTGCCGATTGCTGTTGCAGCTTATTGCGGCGTCATTGCTAGCACTGCATCCGCTGCAACCCCACTGGCCATGGATCGAACAGCGGACCCGTCCATCCAACCGGTTTCTGCTGCAATAGAGCATGCGATGCCCGTTCCAAAACCTGCTCTTGAAACCGTCCAGTTCCATACCGATCGGCGCGTCAATACAAGGCGTTATGTTTACAATCGAAACCGGTCTTTCCGCCGCAACCGGCGTGGCATTCGGCTAAAGGGGGGCGGCAGCGCCTATGGTCCAGCGAAGTTTACCCATGGCCAAGCCTATTATGGCGGGCATAATATTCTGAACACGCGCACGCGTAATGGGTATCCCGGCCGGCGAATTCGTCGGTTTGATCGCCGCGGCATCCGCTAGTCGGTCAACACCACGGCACCTGAGCGTTCCAGTCGGCGCAAAAGCAATTCGCGGGCTTCCGGCGGGGGTTTGTTGAGCAGGTTATAGAGCCGGCGTTCGAGGAAATGCCCCGTTAGGGCAAAGCCGTGCCCCACCGCCTCCGGCGTTGCAGGCGCAGCCGCATCGACCAGAAACTGCGGCAGGACGAGGAGGCGGTCAATATAGTCCAGGGCCTCCGATCCCTTCACCGCGCGCCCTGATCGCGGGCTGACATGGGTCAGCCCATCATTCTCCCCCGAAACGGCGCACGTGGTAAGGTCCAACCCAAACCCGAGCGCTGCAAGCAGGCCGATCTCCCAGCGCACATAAAGCGCTGGCCAGATTTCGGGCTCGTGCAAAAGATCGAGAAAGACCGTCGATGCCCCATACATTGCCGAGCCCTGGGCGTCCCCCTCTTCCAGGGCGTTTCGCAAAAGCGTTGTTAGGCTGGCAATGGCGGCCAGGGCATCGGCATGGTCCAGGTGCTCTGCTGCCCGCTCCTGGGTTGCCTCGGCAACATCAAACCGACCGAGCTGCTCATCGAGCCGGCCAGACCAGGCAAGCGAAACGGTATTGCCGGCCTCAAGCTGTCCGCGGCGACGGCGGGACGCGCCTCCGTGTACGAGCCCTGAGCGCCGTCCATGGGTTTCGGTCAGAACATCGAGGATCAGCCCCCCCTCTCCAAACCGCCGTCCCCCAAGGATCAGCGCATTATCCTCCCATCGAATCATCGCCTGGCATGTTCCTAGACATCAAACTCCAACCCAAAGTCGGTATAGCGCTCCCGTTTCTCCTGCCATTTTTCATCAACCTTCACGAAAAGAAACAGATGAACCTTTCGGCCCAGAAGGTCCGTCAGCTCCTCGCGTGCTGCAGCGCCCACGGCTTTGATGGTTTTGCCACCTTTGCCAAGGGCCATGGCCTTGTGGCCAGCACGACCGACAATGACGGCCTGCTCCACGCGAACCGACCCATCTTTCAGCTCTTTCCAGGTCTCGGTTTCCACCATGAGCTGATAAGGGAGTTCCTGGTGCAAACGCAGCATCAGTTTTTCGCGCGTAATTTCAGCTGCAAGGACACGCATGGGCACATCGGCCGCCTGATCAACGGGATACAGCGCTGGGCCCTCCGGCATTTTGCCGGCCACGGCACTCAACAAGCCATCGACGCCATCCCCATTCGCTGCGGAAATCATGAAGATCTCTTCGTAGACCCCGGTTTCGGTCAACTCTGCGATGAGCGGCAAAATCTCTTCGTGGGCGAAAAGATCGATCTTGTTCAGGGCGAGGAACACGCGCCGCTCTGTTTCTTTCAATGTCTCAATAACGCGCCTGTCGTCCTCAATGGAGCGTTTTTGGGCTGCGCTCAAAACCTCCCCCTTACGATCAGACACCCAACCGGCGGCATCGATCAAATGGATCACAGCATCAGCATCGCCAGCCCCAGACCAGGCCGCTTTGACCATCGCCCGGTCCAGGCGCCGACGCGCGTGAAAAATGCCCGGTGTATCAATGAGGACGATCTGCGCATCTCCCTCGTGCACAACACCCCGCAAAGGAAACCGCGTCGTTTGCACTTTATGTGTCACGATCGAGACCTTGCCGCCGACAAGATGATTGGTCAGGGTGGACTTGCCCGCATTTGGTGCGCCGATGATCGCGGCAACACCGGAACGTTTGATATCGTTTTCGGTCATATCTCTTCGCCGGGTTTAAGGGCTTCCAAAAAAGCCGTCGCAGCTTCACGCTCGGCATCCTGCTTTGACGGGCCATCGCCCGTGGCGCTTCTCTCCTCCCCAACACTTACCCGAACGGTAAATCGCGGCGCATGGTCAGGACCTCTCCGGTCAACCACGGAATATATGGGCAAATCCAAACGACGCGCCTGTGCCCATTCCTGGAGCCGGCTCTTGGCATCGCGAACATGGGTCTGCGGGGCCGAGAACTGATCGGCCCAGGCGTGCTCAATAAAGGCTCGCGCCGGCTTCAGGCCACCATCAAGATAAATCGCGCCAATCACAGCTTCACACATATCCCCCAAAATAGCTTCTTTTTCACGCCCGCCATTTGCCGCCTCGCTCGTGCCGAGGATCAGATAAGCACCCAGATCGAGCGCACGGGCAGCATCAGCGCAAGCCGATTTTTTAACAAGCGCATTCAGGCGCGGCGCAAGGTGCCCCTCCCGCTCACCGGGACGGCGCTCATACAATCGCTCGGCAACAACAAGCCCAAGGATGCGATCCCCCAGGAATTCAAGGCGCTGATTGGATTTCGACATGTCCTGTCCGCCCTGCAGGGCACTTGGATGGGTCATCGCCATATCAAGCAAAGCCCGGTCTTTGAAAACATAGCCGACCACGCGTTGCGCGGCGCTCAGGTCTTCCTTGGACAGTCTTGGATATTTAGGCGCAGCGCCGCGGCGCAGGCGGGTCCGCTTTGGTCTTACGGTTTTCATCGGTCGATCGCGGGCAAAGCTTCGATGATAACGATGGCCTGTGCCCAGGGGTAGTCGTCGGTAATCGTCAAATGAATATGAGGGTCATGCCCTTCGGGTATCAGTTCCATGAGGCGCGTTTCAGCCCCGCCGGTTAGCGCCATGGTTGGTGCGCCCGACGGCAGGTTCACAACCCCCATATGCGTCCAGTGAACGCCGCGGCGCGGAACACCCGTGCCCAACGCTTTGGCACAAGCCTCCTTTGCAGCAAACCGCTTTGCATAGGTTTCGGCCTTCAAGCGCCGTTTCTCCGCCTTTGCAATTTCAACAGGCGTATAGACGCGTTTTACAAATCGATCCCCCCAACGATCGAGTGTTTTTTCGATCCGCTCAATATTGCAGAGGTCATTTCCAATACCGACGATCATGCACGCGCCTCATCCATCAGCATACGCATTTTACGTATAGCTGATTCAAGCCCAACAAACACAGCCTCGCCGATCAGAAAATGGCCGATATTCAACTCTGTGATTTCTGGAATAGCAGCAACCGGACCAACCGTGTCATAGGTTAACCCATGGCCAGCTTGTGGCTCAATCCCGATACGAACAGCTTCGGCTGCGCAATCGCGTATCCGCTGAAGCTCAACCTCGGCAAGCTCAGCCTCACCCTGCTGTGACAGCTCGACATAGCGCCCGGTATGGAACTCGGTAATGTCGGCCCCCATGCGCTGTGCCGCCAGCAATTGGACCGGGTCAGGATTGATGAAGAACGAAACGCGGGATCCATTTTCCTTCAGACGACGAACAAAATATTCAAGGTGATTGTGCTGGCGCGCGGCATCAAGCCCGCCTTCGGTTGTGAGTTCAGCGCGCTTTTCAGGCACAAACATTGCGGTCTCTGGCCGGAAATCGAGTGCGATTTTCAGCATATCTTCTGTCGCCGCCATTTCCATATTGATCGGAAGTTCAGTCGCGGTACGGATTAATTCAAGATCGCCATCCCGAATATGGCGCCGGTCTTCCCGCAGATGCAATGTCACACCATCAGCACCGGCATCGGCGGCAATGGCCGCGGCGCGTTCGGGATCTGGATGCACACCTCCCCGGGCATTTCGGATCGTCGCCACATGGTCGATATTCACGCCAAGGCGAATACGGGATGTCATTTAGGCAAGCCCTCGGCTACCGGGTTTTACCGGTTCCATAGCGGCCAGTTCGGGCGGCAAATTATCCGGCGCATAGTCAGGAAATTCAGCGCTCGCCAAGGCAACCAAATCACAGCCAACGTCCACCTTGCCACCGGACCTATCAATGATGCAGGCACCGCCAACGGTTTCACCCGGCAATCCGTCAAGCGCAAGAACCGTTTCGCGGAATGATAGCCCCGTGGTGACTATGTCTTCAGCGATCAGCACACGATCCGTCGGCTTGATCGAAAATCCCCGGCGAAAGGTCAACTCGCCATCGACCCGCTCGGCAAAGATTGCCCGCGCACCAAGTTGCCGGGCGAGTTCGTAGCCTGGAATAATACCCCCAACGGCAGGTCCGGCAACGACGTCGATCTCTCCGAAGCGGGCAACCAGTTTCTCTGCCAGCGCCTTGCAAAGCGCTTCTGATTTCTCGGGCTGTGAAAACACCAACGCCTTTTGTAGGAAAATTGAACTTCTCCGCCCCGAGGACAAAATGAAATGGCCTTCAAGCAATGCGCCGGCATCGCGGAAAATATTCAATACATCTTCGGTTTGCATTAAGCCCTCTCCAGCAAACGTTCTGCCCGGTCAACAACTGCGAGCGAGCGGAAAGCTGCCAGTATTTGCGTCAATCGCTTTACGTCTTCAACCTCGATATCGAAGATAAGGTCGACGAAATCACCGCCCCGGTCGCCGGTATCAATCCGCGTGATATTGGCGTTGGCTTCCGTAACAGCTGAGCACAGCATAACGAGCACGCCTTTTCTGTCTGCAGCCGTTACCTTTACGCGCCCTACGGCGACAGCGTCTGTTTTCGCAAGCTCGGTCCAGCGCAGATCGACCCATTCGTGATCTTCTCCCTCGAATTCAGCAAGGGCCCCGCAATAGCTGGTGTGAACGACCAGGCCAATCTCCGGCATATGAACGCCAATAATCCGGTCCCCAGGCAAAGGACAACAACATCGCCCCATATGTATTGAGAGCCCAGGCGTAAGATCGGCACCGGACACGAGCAAGGGCGCGCTTGCATCACTGAGGCTCAGCTTTTCGCCATAACCCTTGGCTTCGCCGCTCGATCCTGGAAAAGCGATTTCGATCACATCCGCCGGCTTGAAACGACCCCGGCCAACGGATTCATACAGGCTTTCCGTGTCTGAAAAGCCCGCCTTAATTGCAATATCTCCGAGCGCCACCGAGACGGGATCAATTCCGACGCGACGAAAAACGTGGTCGACAAGCCGCTGGCCGAGG
>JBCBAO010000109.1:0-8302 GCA_038532405.1 Pseudomonadota bacterium
GTGAACCGGTGGGCCGATCAGATCTCAGCCCGTCCGGCTGCCCAGCGAGGGCGTATGGTGAACCGCGTCTGGGGCGAGCCGGAAAGCCAATTGCCGGAACGCCACGACGCCGACGATTTCAACACAAAAACCATGGATAAATTGCAAGCCGAAGCCAGCTGATTTCGGGGGATAAGTCCAAATACTGGGATCCCAGTTTCCAGCGACTGGGACATTTCGAAATATTAGACTTCTTGCAATCATGCATAATCGAGCCGACACTGCTCTCAAATCGAAGAATTTGGGAGGATCGACGATGCATATTTGGAAAGGGACCGCGGCGCTGGTGCTTGCCGTCGGGATTATCGGATGTGGCAGCGAGGACGTAAGCGCGCCAGCTGATGCGAGTTCTACCGCATCTACCCCTGCACCTTCCGGTACGATCGCGCTTACGGCGAGCGAAACATTTGCGGCGGACCTGCAAACTGCCCTGATCATCGCCGAGCCTGGCAGTGAGATTGTTCTTCCAGCCGGTACGTTTGAGCTAACGGACGGCCTATCGCTTGATGTCGACGGCGTAACTTTGTCCGGGGCGGGGGAAGCTGAAACGGTTCTCAATTTTGCCGGTCAGACCGGTGCCGGCGAGGGACTGCTTGTCACGTCCGATGATGTGACGCTGGCCAGCTTTACGATCCAGGACACAGCAGGAGACGGCATCAAATCCAAGGGGGCCGACCGCATCACCTATCGGGACCTGACGGTTGAGTGGACCGGTGAGCCAGATGAAGACAATGGGGCCTATGGGGTCTATCCCGTTGAAAGTACAGATGTCTTGATCGAAGGGGTTACGGTCCGCGGGGCCTCCGACGCGGGCATCTATGTTGGGCAGTCGACCAATATCATCGTTCGAAACTCGCTTGCAGAATTTAATGTTGCGGGGATTGAGATCGAAAATTCGACCCACGCGGATGTCTATGGCAACCGGGCAACAAACAATGCCGGGGGCATCCTTGTGTTCGATTTGCCTGACCTGCCCAAGGTTGGCGGTCATTCCACACGGATCTATGACAATGTAATTGTTGACAACAATACGCGGAACTTCGCGCCACCCGGGAATATCGTCGCAACTGTTCCATCCGGCACGGGGGTCATTATTCTTGCCAATGACCGTGTGCACGTGTTCGACAATCAGTTTGAGAACAATCGCACGGCCCATGTGCTTTTAACGGCCTATCAGGATGCATTTGAAGATGAGCGCTACAATCCATTGCCGCGCAATGTTCATGTCCATGAAAATACCTATGCTGGCGGCGGCAATGATCCCCAGGGTGGCTTGCAACCTTTGGCGGCCTTAGTCGGCGGGCAATTGCCCGAGATTGTCTGGGACGGTGTCACGCGTTGGGGTGACGGAGAAGAGACCAATCCAAACATTGCGGTTACCGAAGACGAGTCGATCGGATTTCTGACGCTTGGTCTTGGCGCTTATCCCCTAAACCCTGCAAATGTTGCCCCCTCAACCGACCGGCCGGCATTTACGCCTGTGCCCAAGGTTGAGCCGGTTTCCCTGAGCCATATCGCTGAGGGTTAACGAAAATGCGGCTCGTAGGAGGAGCGCTCGCCGCCATGGCTGTCTTGTCAGGCTGCGCGCAAGATACGGCAATAAGGCCCGATCTCTCGGTAATTTTGGCGGACCGCCCGGCGGAGACGCTTCGGGCCTATGGTCTTTTTAAAGACCAGCAAGCGGAGCAGCCTGCAGATGGGGTGGTGGCATACGATCTTATAAACCCCCTGTTCTCCGACCATGCCGAGAAGGATCGCTATGTTTTTGTTCCAATGGGGGAAACCGCCACTTACCAACCAGATGAGGTGTTTGAGTTTCCCGTCGGCTCCGTCTTGATAAAAAGCTTCTCCTATGAGGAAACAGGCACCATCGAGACCCGACTTCTGATTCATAAGTCCAAGGGGTGGGTGGCCTATCCCTATGTTTGGAATGCGGAGCGAACCGATGCTCATTATGCCCCGATTGGGGCCAAGCAGTCGCTTGATATTGTGGAGCCTGGGACCGGCGACGCGATAACAATCGCTTATTCAGTGCCGAACCAGAACCAATGCAAGACCTGCCATCAGGCGGGCGATGCCCTAACGCCCATCGGGCCGAAGGCGCGCAATTTGGACCATATCGGCCCGAACGGCCGTTTTCAGGTGGCCGATTGGACCGAGCGGGGGGTTCTGAGCGGTGCGCCCCAGGACATTTCAGCCGTGCCTGCGATTGAGGATGCCGCAGCCGATATTGCCCTCCGGGCGAGGGCTTATCTCGATATCAATTGCGCCCATTGCCATAAGGACGAGGGGTCTGCCTCCAATTCCGGTCTTTGGTTGGAATGGACCGAGGAGGAACCGGTTCGCCTTGGCGTTGGCAAACATCCAACAGCTGCGGGGCGCGGTGCTGGCGATTTAGAGCTTGTCGTGGTGCCTGGGGAGCCTGACGCGTCGATCCTTGTTCACCGCATGGCGTCGACCGAAGCAGGGGTCGCCATGCCCGAACTCGGCCGAACGGTCGTGCATGAAGATGGTGTAGAATTGGTGCAGGCGTGGATTGCAGATCTGGACAAAGATTAACCACTGTTAACTTCAGATTAACGCAATCGCATCAATTCATTAACCAATTAAACGCGTATAGTAGTCTCGATTCGAATGCGAGGCAGGAGTTTGGATAATGGCCCTATCGGGTGATCAGGTTCCCTTCATACTCGCGGCAGGCACAACGGCGCTGTCGCTCGCATCACTTTTATGGGCCCTGCGGGTATCCGACGGTGCGCGGGGTGCGGCCAAGAAATTCCGCGATCGGTCCAATGAACTGGAAGAGAAACTTGCCCGCGCGGACAGCGTGTTTGGCGCACATCCGGGGGTCATTCTCGTTTGGGAAGGCGATGCACTGGAAGCTGAGGGCGATGAGATCACACCGCCGCAGCTTTATGGCTCCCCAGCGGCGCTTGCAGGATTGCTCCGCTATACCGATGATGCGATTTCGGCCGATCCCGCGGTAAGGATCATTGAAGGCCTGGCTGACCTGGAGGCACGGGATTCGGTGAAGCAGGACGCAACGCTCCGCCAACGCCTGAAAGAGCTGCGCCAGGACGGAACGGCCTTTTCGCTAAAAATTATCGGCCCCGGCATGGCACACCTCGATGCCGATGGCCGGACAGCCGGAGCACGCGCCGTTGTCTGGATTACGGATGCAACGGTGCGCGGGATTGAGGAGAGTGCCGCGCGTGGACGCCTTGAAGAAGCGCGCCAGGTCATCGCCTCCGATCCGACGGCGTTCTTGGAGATGCTTGGCAAATCGCCATTTCCAGCCTGGCGTGTTTCCGGCATGGGCAAGCTGCAATGGGCCAACCAGGCTTATCTCGATGCGGTGGAGGCGCCGTCCCTCGACCAGGCCTTGGAGCGCCAGGTGATGCTGGACGACAAAGCGGCCGATCAGGTGCGGCGCACCATCAGCCAAGGGCAGGACATCGACGAAACCCGCTCACTTGCCATCAACAAGGAACGTCGTTCGATGCGCATCCTGACCTTCCCGCTTTCCGGCGGGGCGGGGGCCATGGCGTTTGATGTTACGGACCAGGAAGCGGCCCGTGAGGATCTGGATCGCCACGTGCAGGCCCACGGCGAGACGTTGAACCATGTGGCGGATGCCGTCGCCATTTTCGGCCCCGACCGGAAACTGATCTTCCACAACCGGGCATTTGCCGAGATCTGGGGGCTGGAAGAAGGGTATTTGCTCGACAAACCGGCCCATGGGCAATTGTTGGATCGGCTTCGGGAGCGCAAGAAACTGCCCTCCCGGCGGGACTATGCGGCCTGGCGCGCCGATGAGTTGGCCTATTATCTCGATATTTCCGGTGTGGCCGAGGATACCTGGTCTCTTCCCGATGGGCGGACGCTGTCGATCACACGCCAGCGCCATCCGCTTGGCGGGCTTTTGCTTCTGTTCAAGGACATTACCGACGAGCTGAGCTTGCAGACGCGCTACAACGCCCTGATCAACACGCAAGGGGCGACCCTTGATAATTTGCATGAAGCCTGCGCCGTGTTTGGCGGCGATGGGCGGCTGAAGCTCTCCAACAAGGCGTTTCGCACGCTCTGGTCGCTTGAGGAAAGTGATCTGAAAGACGGGCCGGATTATGATGAGATCGTCGAGGCTTGCATTCCGCTGTTCCATGACCGCACGATCTGGTCTGCGATCAAGGGGCATGTCACCGATATCAGCCCGCAGGCGCGCATGGAGACGACCGGTGAAATGCGCCGCTCCGATGGAACGACGTTGACCTATCTGACCCATCCATTGCCGGACGGAAACACGCTGATCGCCTTTGCAGATGTATCGGCGACCCGCCGGGTGGAGAGCGCGCTACGCGAGCGGGCAGAAGCATTTGCTGCAGCGGACCGGCTAAAGACCGAATTCGTGCAGAATGTGTCTTATCAGCTGCGCTCACCCTTAACGACGATCCTCGGCTATGCAGAGTTCCTGGAAAGCCAGCGCCACGATGCCTTGTCCGACCGCCAGATGGATTATGTGAAGTCTATCCTTGCTGCCTCGGATCATCTTTCCAAACTGATCGAGAACATACTGGATCTCGCCATGATCGAGGCTGGGCGCATCGACCTTGATCTTTCCGATTTCAGCCTTAGCGATGTCATCGAAGACTCGGTGGAAATGGTCGTTTCGAAGGCCGAAGACACTCAGGTTACGGTGCGGTCGAAACTGGCTGACGATCTTGGTATGATCCGTGGTGACGAGCGCCGAATTCGCCAGGTCTTGTTCAACCTGTTTTCCAATGCCCTGCGCTTTAACGAACCCGGTGGCGAAGTTGTCGTGTCGGCGGATCGTATCGATGAGATGGTCCGGATTGTTGTTAAAGATACCGGGCGAGGCATCGCCCCCGCCGACCAGGTGGCAAGCTTTGACAGCTTCACATCCAGCGATCAACGGGGAGCCGGGCTCGGCCTTTCCCTAGTGAAACACTTCGTCGAATTGCATGGCGGACGCGTTGCTATGAAATCTGAGGCGGGAGAAGGCACCGAAGTTGTCTGTTGGTTGCCTGTCCAGGCAGCAGAGCACGTCGCCGCCCCCGAATTGCTCTTCAGCGAAAGCGTCGCTGCTTAGCCAATAAGCCTTATTGCACTGCCGGAAGACGGCATCTTGCCTTGCCAGCGCGGCGATGCTCGGCTTAATCCCTCAAGCTGACATGTCCAATTCGGAGAGTATTTCCAAAGATGACTGATTTGATCCCGCGCCATGATTGGAGCCGATCCGATATTGCTGCCTTGTATGGGCTGTCGATTGATACCCTGTTTGCACGCGCTCTGGTGGTGAAGCAGGCCAATTGGCTGGATGGAAAAGTCCAAAAATCACAGCTTCTCTCCATCAAAACCGGTGGATGCGCCGAAAACTGTGGCTATTGCTCCCAATCGGCGCATTTCGATACGGGGTTGAAAGCTGAAAAGCTCATGGCGCTTGACGATGTCGTGGCCGCTGCGCGCCGTGCCCAGATTAACGGTGCGGACAGATTTTGCATGGGTGCAGCCTGGCGTAGCCTCAAGGATAGGGATCTGCCGAAGATTGCAGCAATGGTGAGCGCGGTGAAATCCCTTGGCCTTGAAACCTGCGTGACCGCCGGCATGCTGGAGGAAGGCCAGGCCGAGGCGCTTAAGGATGCAGGGCTCGACTATTACAACCACAATCTTGATACGTCGCGCGAATACTATTCCACCGTTGTATCCACCCGAACCTATGATGATCGGTTGGACACGTTGTCAAAGGCCCGCAAGGCCGGGATAAAACTGTGCACGGGCGGCATTCTCGGCATGGGCGAGGGCCGCGAGGACCGTATTGGCCTGATCCACGAACTGTCAAAGTTGACGCCACACCCCGAGAGCGTACCAATCAACATGCTGGTACCGATCGAGGGCACACCGCTTGGGCAAAGCGCACCCGTCAGCGTAATCGAGATGGCGCGTGCGATTGCCGTCTGCCGGATTGTCTTCCCGAAAAGCTGGGTCCGCCTGTCCGCCGGCCGGGATGATATGACCGAAGAAGGCCAGGCGCTTTGTCTGCTTGCGGGTGCCAATTCCATCTTTGTTGGCGATCGATTGCTGACCACGGACAATCCCGATGTGGACGAGGATGAGGCGCTTATGGATGCCATGGGCCTTGAGGCTGCCGGGCATGCTGAGATGGAAGCTGGCCCCGCACGGACGACGCTGATTGGGGGGTAGACCGCATGTCGGATGAGCTCCAAGCCGTAATCTGGGACTTTGGCGGTGTCTTCACCACGTCGCCCTTCGATGCATTTGCGGCCTATGAGGTTGAGCGGGGGCTGCCCAAGGATTTTATCCGGTCAATCAATGCGGTGAACAAAGATACCAATGCCTGGGCACAGCTGGAGCGAAACGAGGTCACCCCCGCTGAGTTCAGCGATTTGTTCCGGGGGGAGGCCATAGCCCATGGTCATGATGTGCCGGGCAGAGACGTTTTAGGCTTGCTGGCGGGGGCGCTCCGCCCGGCCATAGTCGAGGCGCTGAAGGTTTGCAAATCCAATGTGAAGGTGGGGTGTATTACAAACAATGCCAAGGTCGGTAAGGGCGCGTCCATGGCCACGGACGATGAAGGTGCGGCGGCCGTCGCTGACATTATGACGCTGTTTGACCACGTCATCGAAAGCTCAAAAATCGGCCTGCGTAAGCCCGATCCGCGCATTTATGCCCTGATGTGTGAAGCGCTGGATGTTGACCCTAAGCACTGCATCTATATCGATGATTTGGGGATAAATCTGAAACCGGCGCGGCAGATGGGAATGACGACAATTAAGGCTTTGAACGAGACGCAGATTCTTGCAGATCTGGCCGAGGTCACGGGGTATCGGCTTGGCTAGGCAATTTGCCATTGGTCTGGCCATTGGCCTGCTTGTTGCCTGCGGAGGTCCACCGGAGCCAACCGAACCGGTCCAGACCCCGCCGGACGAAACGCTGGTTGAACTGCCCACGCGCCGCGAGCCACCTGCCTTGACAGAGACGGCCGACGCCACCCGTAGCGAGCTGCTCGCCCTGGCCAAGGCGGGGCGTTTGCGGGCGTTTGCACGGCGCGCTGATGCTGCCCCGGGCTTTGTCTCCAATTTCGCGGATACCGGGCATTATCAGCATTGGTTGCTTTTGCGCCAGACGGGCGTTGACCCCCTCGACAAGTTTGAAACGCTGCTGGCCGAACCCCATGCGGCCAAAGATGTTGGCGGTGAGACCTGGTTCATCTGGCCGGATCTGGCAGCCTTTGCAGCCGAAGATCTTTTGCCCGAACGCCTTGGGTTTGAAGACCGCGCCCGCCTTTCCCGATTGCTGGGGGAGGAAGGGGTGGCCGAGATACGCCAGGGCCGGGCCTATCCCGGCTTTCGAACCGCGATTAGCGCAGATGGGCGGTGGGTCTATTATCTCCACGAGCTTGGGCAAGAAGAGGACCAGGAATGACGACAAAAATCGGAGCCGATGCAGCGATTGTGCAACTCGATGGTTGGCGCGTGTCTGAAGGCGACCGGGACGCGATCGAAAAAACCTTCAAGTTTGGAGATTTCAAATCCGCTTGGGGGTTTATGTCCGCCGCAGCTTTAAAGGCTGAACAGATGGACCACCATCCCGAGTGGTTCAATGTTTATAACCGGGTTGAGATTACCCTCACGACACACGATGCGGGCGGTGTGACCGACAAGGATACAGAGTTAGGGGCTTACCTGGACACTTTGGCGGCCAATTTTCGATGAGTTTGCGGTGTCACAATAACTGACGCCCAGGACGCGGCCTGTGTTCGGCTCCTGAACGATAATCGCGCAACGATAGCCTTCGGCCATCAGCGGCGCGCGGTAGGTCTCGTCCTTCCCCGTCCAGGCCCCAAGGGTGTCACTGGCAATGGCGACATTTCGGCTTTGGAGAAAACGCCCCTTGTTTTCGCCAGCAAGGACATCGGTCGATTGGTCTGGCAGAAGCGTGACGAGCATCACTTCTGCATCCAATGTGCTCGTCTCCTCCAGCGCAGAGACGCTGATGGCGAGGGTGTCTGCTTCTGGAGCGACCTCAATTGAGGCGCTGGCTACTGGTGCATCGGCAATCAACTGGTTGACAATGCGGGCTTGCGATCCCGTCGTTTCACCGACCCCGCCGATGACCGCCTGGGGCGTATAAACACTCCGCATGCCGCGCAGGGCGAGATTGTAGTCTCGCTGACGGACGGTGTTGTAGGGGCTGGAGAACGGATCGACCCAATTGCCGTCTCGCC
>JBCBAO010000110.1:0-8293 GCA_038532405.1 Pseudomonadota bacterium
CCAAACTCTTTTACGGACAAACCAAGCGACAGCCCCCAATTCTGTCCGCGCCCGACATCAATCGCCGATCGGGATATGATGCTGCGATCGCCGGAGGCATATCGCAAAACCTGCCGTCCGTTCAGAAACCACTTGTCGATCTCCGCCGCCGAGAAATCGCTTCCCTTCGTTTTCAAACTGATCGTACCGCCAACTGCATCGCTGCCATAGAGCGCGGATGACGGACCACTTATGAGCTCAACCTCACTCAGTGTGAACGTGTCGATATGGGAAAAATATTCATTCGGTCCATCACGGTACGTTGCATTATTGTACCGAATGCCATCAATCGCAGCGAGTGTACGATTGCCTGTAAATCCGCGAATATAGGGTGATCCGTGGCCTGACGCTGTCTTTTGGATATGCACACCGGGTAAGGCCTCAAGGCTCTCCGGCAATGTACGTGGAAGGGTTCTGGCGAGCGTTTCAAGCGTCTGGGTATGGCGCGAAACCGATGACTGACGACCTGCCTTGGGCAGGCGTTCGCCGTTCAGAACCACTGGCGAGAGCCGTCGCAAATCTGTTCCGTTGGCAGCAACACCCTCCACGTCCGATCTGGCAAAACCCAACGGGAGATTCATCAGCATAACAACGAATACTGCCTTGAAAAACTTCCTGCCAACAAATGTGCTGTTTGTTCCTGAAGGTATCATATTCGGATATTTTTGAGCCGAACCGAGTGTGTCATTCAGATCCCAAACAAGGCCTTTGGCAACGACAATTTCAAATAATTGGCAAAAATTGCGCCAAATCCGCCAATAGTCGACAGATATTTTTGAGACGCGCTTTTCAAGCGCACAAATTGTGCTAGCGTCAGCGCAATAACCAATGCAATGGGGGTGGTGATGAAGATTTTCAATGCCGTATTTTTTGCCGCGATTTTGCTTGTTACGAGCGCGATTGCATCTGCACAACCTGACACGGAAGAAGATCTGCCGCCGCTCTCTAGCCCAACATTCGAAGCCTTTAATCTGCGAAATATCGGCCCTGCCTTCATGTCCGGGCGGATTGCAGACATCGCAATCGTTCAGGATGATCCGGCAACTTGGTATGTCGCCGTCGGATCGGGCGGGGTCTGGAAAACCGAGAACGCCGGGACGACTTGGAAATCACTGTTCGATGGACAGTCCTCTTATTCCATTGGCGCGATTGGCCTGGATCCCTCGGATCCAAACCGTGTTTGGGTTGGCACAGGCGAAAACCATGGTGGCCGGCACCTCGGTTTCGGTGATGGAATCTATAAGTCGAACGATGGCGGTGACAGCTGGGACAAAATGGGGCTGGAAGCGTCTGAACACATTTCCAAAATCATCGTGCACCCCGAAGATCCAAATACCGTATGGGTCGCCTCGCAGGGCCCGCTCTGGTCGCCCGGTGGAGAGCGCGGTGTTTTCAAAACCACGGACGGTGGAGAGACATGGAACGCCGTCCTCATCTCTGAAAATGAGTATACAGGTGCAACCGATCTCATCATTGATCCGCGGACACCCGACCGTCTGTATGCGGCCATGTGGCAGCACCACAGAACTGTTGCGGCCTATGTCGGCGGCGGCCCGGAAAGCGGCATCTGGAAATCCGAAGACGGCGGTGAGACTTGGGTTGAACTGGAAAACGGCTTGCCAATGGGAAATATGGGCAAGATAGGCCTGGCCATTTCTCCCATGCGACCGGATGTGGTTTATGCGGCGATTGAGGAAGACCGCCGAACCGGTGGTGTCTGGCGCTCGACCGATCGCGGGGCGAGCTGGGAAAAACGCTCAGACACGGTCGGCGGCGGAACAGGCCCTCACTACTATCAAGAACTTTACGCAAACCCACATGTCTTCGACCGCATTTATATGGTTTCGAATACGTCGCAGATTTCAAATGATGGTGGAAAGACATTCAGTGCTTTGAACAATGAGTACAAGCACGTCGATGACCATGCTATCGCTTTCCGCCCGGACGATCCAGAATACATCCTGTTCGGCTCCGATGGTGGGCTTTATGAAAGTTACGACCATACAAAAACATGGCGATTCATAAACAATCTGCCGATAACGCAATTCTACAAGGTTGCGGTAGATGATGCCGAACCCTTCTACTTCGTCTATGGCGGGACGCAGGACAACAACTCCCAAGGCGGCCCATCCCGGACGGACAATCGCCATGGCATTCGCAACTCCGATTGGTTCATTACGCTTTTCGCGGACGGGCATCAGTCTGCAATCGAGCCAGGTAATCCGGATATTATGTATGCTGAATGGCAGCAGGGGAACCTGGCACGCGTTGACCGCATCACCGGCGAAATCGTACACATCCAGCCGCAGGCGCGGCCCGGTGAGCCGATTGAGCGTTTCAACTGGGACGCGCCGATTTATGTCAGCGCCCACAATCCAACGCGGCTCTATTTCGCCTCGCAACGCCTCTGGCGTTCCGATGACCGTGGGGATACGTGGACCCCGATCTCAGGCGATCTGACAAGGGACGAAGACCGTTTGCAGCTTCCCGTTCAAGGCCGAAAATGGTCATGGGATGCCGGATGGGACGTCTATGCCATGTCGGTCTACAATACGATTACATCGATCGGAGAGTCGCCCCTGGACGAGAATATTCTCTATGTCGGCACCGATGACGGGATCATTCAATCGAGCAGTGATGGCGGACAAAGCTGGACGCGCACGGAAGTTGGACGGCTTCCCGGCGTGCCCGATACGGCTTTCGTAAATGACATTCGCGCAGATCTATTTGATCCCGATACGGTATATATTGCCCTCGATAATCACAAATATGGCGACTACAAACCGTACCTCCTGAAATCGACGAACCGCGGACGGACCTGGCGGTCCATAACCGGCGATATACCGGACCGGCACCTTGTCTGGCGGATTGTCCAGGATCACGTAAACCCGAACCTTCTGTTCACAGCGACAGAGTTTGGTCTCTTCTTCACTCTGGATGGTGGACGCAAATGGGTCGAGCTTACAGGTGACGCACCGACTATTTCCTTCCGTGATGTGACTATTCAACGCCGAGAGAATGACCTGGTCGCTGCATCGTTTGGGCGTGGTTTTTTTATTGTGGACGATATCTCGCCGCTGAGGGATCTAACCGAGCAGTCGCTGGAAGAAGATGCCTTGCTTTTCCCAGGCCGGGACGCGCTTTGGTATATTGAGCAGCATCCCCTGGCCTTTTCCGAAGGTGGGTCACAAGGCCATGGGTTTTATCGCGCACCTAACCCACCCTTCGGCGCGAATTTTACGTACTATCTCTCAGAAGACTCCCAATCCCTCGAAGACGCTCGCCAGCAACGGGAGAAGCCCCTTAATGACGCAAACGAAGACACGCCATTCCCGGGTTTTGAGGCAATTACAGACGAACTCCAGGAAACAGCCCCGACCGTCTTGCTGACAATCCGTGATTCAGATGGGAATGTTGTGCGCCGCCTGGAAGGCCCCGCCAAGAAAGGGTTTCACCGCGTGAACTGGGATTTGCGATATCCCAATACATCAACCGTGTTCGTTCCGGAGGGACGAGAAGACGATCCATCCGGCTTCCTGGTATCTCCCGGCGAATACACGGTATCCCTATCGCGCCGCGTTCGCGGACAAACAACCGAGCTGGTGCCCCCAAAAGCGTTTTCGGTAACGCGCCTACGGGATGGTGCCCTACCCCCACAGTCTGATGCAGCAGCTTTCTGGGATCAGGTCGCACAGCTCGATAGATCTGTGACAGCGGCGAACCTCTCGCTGATGGAACTCGAAACCAAAATTGGATTCCTGAAAACAGCGACAGCCCGTGCAAAGGGCGCAAACCCAACCGAGCTCGACAATCGCTGGCAGGCAATTCGAGACGAAGTAAACGCGATTGGCGAATTGCTGAATGGCAATGCGGCGCGCAATGCCATATTTGAGCGAACGCTACCGACTGTGCGCAGCCGGCTCAATGTCGTCCTAACGGGCGTCGGCGGCTCGACCTATGGACCGACGCAAACGCATCGAGAGCAGCTAGGTTTCGCACAATCAGATTTTGGGCTTATCCGGGATCGCTTAACGACCCTTCTCGAGTCCACAATTCCAGACTTCGAAGCCGAGTTGCTTGCTGCCGATGCACCTTGGGTACCTGGTGGTAAAATTCCCTAGGAAAGATCTGTCAGCACGAAATCTGGCGTTCCTGACCGGTGTAGCCCTATGGGCCTCGCGGCCTCCTCAATGGTGCCCCGCAGTGACGGCAGCTTTCGCAAATTCATAGCGTATAGGCGTAGACGATACGCCTATTCTGCCGCCAATCGCTCCAACTCTGCGTCGGAAACCTCCGAATTGTCGTAAACGTTCTGCACGTCGTCCAGGTCATCAAGGACATCCAGCAATTTCATGAGCGTTGTTGCAGGATCGCCTTCCACAGGCACGGTATTCTGGGGCTTCCAAATAAGCTTGGTGGATTTGGCTGTCACTTCGTCGCCGAAATGGGCCTGTAGCGCGTCGGACACCGTCTGCAAATCTTCCCGCGCGGTATAGATATAGTGCCCGCTTTCATCGCTCTCTACGTCCTCCGCCCCAGCCTCAATGGCCGCCTCCATCATCGTATCTGCATCGCCGGTCTCAAGGGCGAAAACAATCTCGCCAACCTGGTCAAACCCGAAGGAGACAGAGCCCGTCTCACCAAGATTGCCACCGTTCTTGGAGAAAGCGGTGCGAATCTCAGATGCGGCTCGATTGCGATTATCCGTTGAGGCCTCGACGATCACGCCGACACCGCCGGGGCCGAAGCCCTCATAGCGCACCTCTTCATAGTCCTCGCCGCCACCGCCTTGGCCCTTATCGATGGCGCGCTGAATGTTATCCTTGGGCATGGACTGGCCCTTGGCGTTCTGGACCGCAAGGCGCAGGCGCGGATTTCCATCTGGGTCCGGCCCCCCCATCTTCGAAGCGATAGTGATTTCTTTGGAAAGCCGCGAGAAGAGCGCGGATCGCTTCTTGTCCTGCGCACCTTTACGGTGCTGAATATTTGCCCACTTGCTATGGCCGGCCATGGGACCCTCTCTCTCACGGTTTTTAATTTTGCCCGGTCTAGCGCAAGGGCCGCTGGAGGCCAAGATGCTTGGCTCGAAGCGATACAGCCAAGGCCTTATTACTGATCAAACGGTTGAGCTGACCCTGCGGACAATAAACACGTCAACTAGTCGATGAGGGTTCTTGTGCGGTGCCGCCACCATCGCGTGGCATGGACAGTGCCAAGGGTCAGCGCACCGGCGACTGTCAGGATCTGCTCATAATCATGCAAAGCCTCAACGAAAGCGCCAGCAAACAGGAATAGAAGACCAATGATAACGCAGCCAGCAAGGAGGTGACGGTTCATACCTCGATCAGCTTTGAAGAGCACAAAAAGCGAAATAGGCGCAGCGGCAACCACGAGGGCCCTGTGTACCCATTCTTCGGAGGCGAGCCCCAGCAAAGGTGACAGCGAAACAATGGCTGGCAGAACCATACAGTGGATCAAACAGAGGCTGGACACGCCAACCGCAAGCGCATCGGCAGGCTGACTTTTGGGGGACGGCCCGTTCATTCTCTTCTCCAGTCTGTAGAAGCGATACTGTTAGGTGGGTCATACAAGCTTGGCAAGCAACGAATGAATAGGCCCCAGATGCAAAATAGCAGCGGGTGACGCATCCGTTACTAGGCAGCGGACTGATTGGCGATTATATGCGTGCCATCGTGAACAGGCATGCTAGATGTCAGTTCACAGCTTCCTCCCAAGCAAAGGTAAATGTTGATGAAACAAGTACTTATTGGAATATCCGGCCTTCTGATTGCGGCCGCAGCAAATGCCCATGAAGTGATACATAATGATCATGAAGGGGTACACTCGGCCAATGACGGCCATATTGCCATCAACCATGACGGCCATGTTGATCATCTCCACGACGGTCATCTGCACAATGTCCATGGCAGCCATGTCGACGAGCATGTGATTGCAGTCTCAACGGCCAACCCTGTCGCAGAAGAGATCATCTCTTTGGTTGATGATGAGGGCCACCTACATTCCGGCGACGACGAAGATCACGCTCTTATCCAGCACGGCGATCACTTCGACTATTTACACGATGGCCGGTTGCACTTCGTGCACGGCGACCATGTCGACGATCATGGTGCCATCGACGTACTTTAAGCGAGCGGCATAAGATCCGGCATATTCAAGTCTGCACCTGGGCGTCGGTCATCTTGGCGGATGCCCAGGATCAGATTTATGCAATGTGCGGAACGACTTCGCTAAGCCGCCCGCCGACCCGGACCATATCGACCCGTATTGCGAGACCGTTTGTATCGTCAGTCTCGACAAATGTGCCGCAGAGTGTCCCCTCACCTAGGGCAGGCTGATAACGCTCCCCCGGAAGCTGTGTCTGGAAGCGATATAGCGAGATTTCCTTCTTCATCCCAATAACGCTATTATAATCGCCACACATACCTGCATCGGTTTGATAGGCCGTTCCACCTTCCAAAATCATGGTATCCGCGGTCGGAACATGGGTGTGGCTGCCCACAACAAGGCTCGCACGGCCGTCGCAATGGTGGCCCATAGCCATCTTTTCCGATGTCGCTTCGCAATGCATATCGACAATTATGGCATCTGCTACGGCCCCGAGGGGCATTTGTTCCAGGGCGGCATCTGCGGCGACAAATGGATTTGCAAGTTGCTGTTTCATAAAGACGGTGCCTTGAATCAAGACAACCCCCACCCGCCGACCATCCGGCAATGCAAACAGATGCGCGCCCTTGCCCGGCGCACCGGCACCTTCGGGATAATTGAGCGGACGTAACAGCCGATCTTCGCGCTGAATGTAGGTGAGCGCTTCACGCTGATCCCACGCATGGTCGCCAAGGGTCAGGCAATCGGCCCCGGCGGCGAAAAATTCGTTTGCAATTGTTTCCGTAATGCCAAATCCGCCGGCGGCATTTTCGGCATTCACCACAACAAAATCGAGGCCAAGCTCGGCGCGAAGCCGTGGCAGATGGTCGGTCACCGCATGGCGGCCCGGCTTACCGACCACATCTCCAAAAAAACCAAGTTTCATGGCGCATCTATGCCCCTTGAACGCCAAAAAGAAAAGCGCGCGCTCCGATCAGCCGGAGCACGCGCTTAAGTTTTCTTGGAGCCGCGCTTACTCTGACTTCGCTGAGAAGCCGAGGGACGCTTTGGTAATTTGGGACGGATCTTCGAACACAGCAGCGGTGATCGGCGTCTCCGGATCAAGCTTGACCGTAAGCGTCCCCGGATCTGCAAGGAAGGAAGATGCCGCGCTGGCAAGCTCCGTCAAAATTGCAGGATCGATACCGATTTCTCCGGCCGCAAGGGGCGCAAAACCAAGGCCGAGTTGGGCCTGGCTGCGCAATGTATCGGCATCCTGGCCCATCATAGCCGACGCCAGCGTGAAAGCCTTGTCGACGATCGACTTATCCTCAAAGGAAAACTCCATATCATAGAGCGTCATTTCCGACAGCGCATCGAGGGTCGCCAGGGGATCGGTTTCGGCCCGTTCCAGCAATTCGGGATCCGAGAGCTTTTGATAATAGGCTCCCATTCCGCCAACAGTGCCGCCCCCGTACATGCGGAATCCGTCGACAAGTTCAAAATAATTGTCAGCGCTCGCCGTTGTAACGGAGTCGTTCTCAGGGTCGATAATCGCATCGGAAGCCGCCTTAAATACGAGCTGCTCATACCCCATCATGGCAAGTGGGCCAGCCAGCTGACTACCAAGCGTGCCCTCAGGGTTGGCGGTGAGGGTGGCCTCAAAAGGCTTCGTCACACTTCGAACGGCACGTCCCTGATCGTCGCGTGAGACAGATGCTTCCATGGATGGCAGTGCAAAGTCGACGCCGCCAATGTCCATAGTGAGATTGTCGAGAATTACGGCGTCGTAATTCGGATCTCCCGGATTTTGCGCAATCATGGACATCAAGGCTGCAGCCGCTTCCTCATCATCGCCATCACTCTCCTGCAGCGCGCCGATAAAACTTGTATTGATCCCGGCGAGGCTGAGGGAACCGAGCGACATGACGACGGCCACATCCTCCTCATCGTCGCGTACCTGGAGTTCAAGTCCTTCCAAAGCCATTGCTGCAAGCTTCTCAGGGCCCATGCCGCGAAGATCGATGGATGCGATCTCGAACTGATCCAGCTCGTCACTGCTTTCAGCATCCACAGAAAAGCCACTCATGCTTAGGCCATCAAACCGGAGCGTCTCTGCCGCTGGAAGCTCGCCAGGCTCACCATTGCC
>JBCBAO010000111.1:0-8250 GCA_038532405.1 Pseudomonadota bacterium
CGCAATTTTCTCTACCGCCTATATCCAATCAAATGGCACCGACCCAACCGAGCGGGCGATCACATTTTTCTTCAATGGCGGTCCGGGATCGTCGTCGGTCTGGCTGCATATGGGGGCATTTGGTCCAAAACGCGTTGCCATTCCCTCTGATGCCCGCGACGATGGCGCGCCGCCATTTCCTCTCATTGATAATCCTGAAAGCCTGCTGGATGTCACCGACATGGTATTCATTGATCCTGTGGGCACCGGTTTTTCAAAGGCCCTCGGCGAAACGGAGGCGAAAGACTTTTGGGGCGTCCATGAAGATGCTGCGTCGATCGCCAAATTTATTCGCCAGTGGATCAGTGAAAATGGCCGCTGGAACAGCCCGAAATATCTGGGCGGTGAGAGCTATGGCACGCTGCGCACAGCTGCTGTAGCGCGTGAACTGGAAGGGGCCACTTATAATGACGTTTCCCTGAACGGGCTTATCCTGGTTTCAACCGTGCTCGATATGTACCACGACATCACCGCGCCCGGGAATGAGCTCGCCTGGCCAGTCTTGCTGCCAACCATGGCTGCCACGGCCTGGTACCATGATGCCCTGGATAACAAGCCCGAGGATCTAGAAGCTTTCCTTGATGAGGTTCGCGGGTTTGCCGAGGGTGACTATACGGTTGCGCTGATGAAAGGAAACCGCCTGGGTCAGGCAGAGCGGTCGGATATCCGTACGCGCCTATCCGGTTATACCGGGCTCTCCGAACAATTCATTGATGATGCGGAGCTCCGGGTCTCCCTACCACGTTTCCAGAAGGAGCTTCTCCGGGACCGTGGCTTGACGGTCGGCCGCCTTGATAGCCGATATACGGGCATAGATTATGACCGCGCGGGCGACCGTCCGGACCAGGACCCTTCCTTTGTCGCCATTGATGGGGCCTACACAGCCGCGCTGAATACTTATTTTCGCTCCGATCTCGGCCTTGATATCGCCCGCGAATACGAAATCATTTCCGGTTTGGGGCGGGAGTGGAATTGGGAGGTCCAAGGTCCGGGTGGTCCCTTCATGCACAATGTTGCCCCGTTTATTGGCCAAGCCATGCGCTATAATCGCGATCTTCGTGTGTTCAATGCGGCGGGCTATTACGATTTTGCCACGCCATTTTTCAGTGCCGAGTTCAGTCTGACGCGCAACGGTGTTGTTCCGGACCGTATTGTGATGGAATATTATCCCGCTGGTCATATGATGTATGTCCACGAACCTTCGCTGGAAGCACTGAACGACGATATTCGTACCTTTATAGAAGCCCGCGAATAACAGGGGTTCCGTCCGGGCGAGGGGGCTTCGCCGCCTCCATGACCTGGCTCACTAGATCGGTTTAGCAACCATTAGCCAGGTTACCGCAACCAATGGCACGGTGCTGATCAGCCCCCAGAACAGCCAGCGCCTGGACAATGTGCGGTAATCCTCTCCCACATCATCAGTGGTAAATGTTTTGGCGAGGCGGGCCTGGCGAATTTGGATGGGCACCAGGATACCCAGCCAAATCAGACCGGCCAGGACGAACAGAATTTGGCTCCAGAGAAGCCATCCCGCCGTCAGCTCAAACCCGCCTGAAATCGCCATGAAATATCCCCCGCCCATGGTCAAGGCGACCCCCCAGGCTGTCATCGACCAGTCGGTATAGGTGACAAGCTTCTGGGCAAATGCGAGCACAGCTGGCCGACCGTCGCGGTCGGCAAAGAATTTCCAGATCGCTGTTACCGTAATATTGCCCATAAGCATGGCGACGCCTGTTATGTGCAGAAATTTTGCGACCTCATAAGCCATTCAGAACCGATATCACTGTCGGGCGTGCGCACAAGACCGGTGAGACCATCGGACGTTTTGCTTCACCGTCCCCAACCTTTGGCGTCTTCCATCAATTGTGCCGGCAAGTGGGGGTGACATGTGCCCTAAAGCCCGAGCACGCGCTTTGCGATAATATTCTTCTGGATCTCGTTGGTCCCGCCATAAATGCTCTGCGCGCGGCCACCGAAATAGGAAGAGACGCTGGGGGCTGCATGGGGGGAAATGTCGGCTGCCATTGCCCAGTCCGGCGTTACGGCGTCATCGAAGCCGATTTGCCCATAGGCTCCCGCCGCATCTAGAAAAAGTTCGGTGATCTGCTGGTGGGTTTCGGTCGCCATAATCTTGACGATTGACGCTTCATTGCCCGGTGAACCGCCGGATTTGATCGCAGACAATATTCTCAACACCTGGATTTCAAGCCCCTGCAAAGCAAAATCAGCGAGGGTTATGCGACGCGCAAATGCATCATCGTCAATCAAACGTAGATTGCCGCCGGTTGGCGTTTCGGACGCAATTTGATGGACCTTTTTGAGCATCTCTTTTTTGCCGCCTATGCGGGCATAGGAGGTTCGCTCGAACCCAAGCAGATATTGCGAGTAGGTCCACCCTTTGCCTTCCTCGCCGACAAGCTGATCGACCGGCACCCGGACATCGGTAAAATGAACTTCGTTGAGCACATGTTTGCCGTCAATCGTGATAATCGGGCGAACCTCAACACCGCTTGCAGCGAGGTCGCAGCATATGAAGGAGATCCCTTCCTGCTTTCTTCCAGAATTGCTGGTGCGGGCGAGGAGAAAGATCCAGTCAGCGTGTTGCGCAGCGCTGGTCCAAACCTTCGTGCCGTTCAGGATATAAGTATCGCCTTCCCGATCTGCCGAAAACTGTAGTGATGCGAGGTCGGAACCGGACCCGGGCTCAGAATAGCCCTGCGCCCAGCCCACCGAGCCATCGCGAATGCCGGGCAGCCAGCGGTCTTTCTGTGCTTGTGTGCCGAATGTATAGATCACCGGCCCAACATATATGACCCCCATCGGTGTCACCGTGGGCGCGCCGGCGCGTTCCAGCTCATCATCGAAAACGTATTGCTCCTCCAGGCTCCACCCCGGGCCCCCATGCACCTCCGGCCAAGCACTGGCGAGCCACCCCTTCGCCCCGAGCGCCATTTCCGACCGGCGCACATCATCCGTGCTGAGTGAGGCCCCGCGCGCGGTTTTCTCGACAATGTCTTTTGGAAACTCTGAGGCGAACCAGTCTCGAATCTCGGCGCGAAACGTCTCGATGCCTGGGGTCGGGTTGAGATTCATTACAAGCTCCCTGTTGTTCCTAATCGTTGAGCCTAGGGTGTCCCCATGGCAAGGGCAAAAGGTTTCGGCTATGCGTTTGCCATGAGCTTGACCTCGACGGACATTGATCGCCACAAGCGCCACCTACTTTTAAAGGAGATTGGTGGACCTGGTGTGCAAAAACTTACATCTGCCTCGGTTTCGATTGTCGGGGCAGGAGCCCTTGGCGGACCCTGTGCTATGTATCTTGCGGCCGCTGGTATTGGTAAAATTGAGATTGTTGACGATGATGTCGTCGACCGGTCAAACCTTCAGCGGCAAGTTCAGTTTACAGAGGCGGATATTGGCCGGAAAAAAGCCGAAACACTTGCCGCGCGCCTCCTCGCTCAAAATCAGTCGACAGTGGTGCTGCCTCGGGTTGCCCGGTTCCAACCCGGCGATGCGCTGCTCGGCGATGTGGTCATTGATGCAACGGACAATTTCGAGACCCGGTTTGCCCTCAATGCACTTGCCCACCTTACCGAGCGGCCCTTGGTGTCCGGTGCAGCCGCGCGCTGGAACGGGCAAGTATCCGTTTTTGCATCCGGTGTGCGCGTGGGTACGCCCTGTTACCAATGCTGGGTTCCGGCCCTGCCGCCCGAACCGGAGGCCTGCGATACAATAGGCGTTGTCGGGCCAGTAACAGGTTTGGTCGGAACGCGCATGGCGTTGGAAACGATCAAGTGGATCGTCGGCACGAATAGTCTTCTGATTGAGCGCCTTTGGCTGGTCGATGGCTTAAGTGGAGAGACGCGCACGGTGAAACTGACACGGGATCCAGCTTGTCCTGTGTGTGCCTCTTGACTTAAGCGGCCAAACATCTTGCTCTTAGCCTGAGTGCCACGCTTAAAATCCGATGACGGACAATAGAGGAGCCCTGCATGCTGCGCCGTATGCTGATTATAAGTCTGGTGCTTCTGGTGATCCTTGCGGTCGGATGGGCGTCGCTACGTCGGGCGGATATTCCTTTTGACACGCTGGAGTCGATCTATACCTCAAACACGTCTCGATTTATGACGCTCGAAAACGGCTTGAAACTCCATTACCGCGATGAAGGCCAGCCAGAGGGGAGGGCGCTTGTCCTTGTCCACGGGTTTTCCGCATCTCTGCACACCTGGGAAAGCTGGGTTGATCGCTTGGGGGCAGACTATCGCATTATATCGTTGGATTTGCCCGGCCACGGGCTGACCCGTTCCCCTGACCCAGACGATATTGGCATTGATCTTTTCGTTGAAGCAGTTGCTGGGGCGACCGAAAAACTTGGTGTGGAGCGCTTTGTGCTCGTTGGTAATTCCATGGGTGGCAATACGGCTTGGCAGTTCGCCCGAACCCATGGCGAGCGGCTCGAAGGGCTTGTTCTGGTCGCCGCGTCGGGGTGGCGAAATGAGGCTGAAGATGGGGACCGCCCGTTCGCGTTTCGCCTGCTTGCAAACCCATTTGCCCGCTGGCTCATGAAAGATATCGATATAACGGGGCTTGTCCGCTCGGGTCTGCAGGACAGTTTTGCCGATCCCTCCCTCGCAACACCCGCTATGGTGGCCCGGTATGTCGATCTCGCGCGCGCGCCCGGCCACAGGGAAAGCATCCTGGCATTGTTGGTCCAGCGCGATGAGCGGGCTGAGGCCACGCCTGGGCGTTTGTCCATGATCTCCGTGCCGACCCTGGTTCTCCAGGGGCAAGAAGACCGCGTCGTCGCCCCCTCGGGTGCGCCGAAATTTGCCGATGCGATTTCCGGAGCTGAACTTCGACTTTATCCGGGGGTCGGTCATCTGCCGCAGGAAGAAGCGGTCGATGCAACGATAACCGACCTTACCGAATTTCTGGATCGGCGAATTTGGCTAACAAATGAGCAGGTGGAGGACACCCCGCAGCCCGTCTTGGAGCCCGGCTAGTCCTGCAAACAAGCGCTTTCGATGCTGCGAAGATAATTTCGAAAGCTTCTATTCTAGAGGCAAAAAATGGTGGTCGATACAAGGATTGAACTTGTGACCCCTGCAATGTCAATGCAGTGCTCTACCGCTGAGCTAATCGACCAGACCATTTATCGGAAAGCTGAAATCGGACTTTGCGACGTGTCTGTCAAGCCTGTTTAGGCGGCCATCACCCGCTCAACCTCATCCACGATCTCCCGCAGATGAAAAGGTTTTGAGAGGATTTTGGATCCCGCCGGTGTGGGGGCACCGGAGGAAAGGGCAACTGCTGCGAAACCGGTGATAAATACGATCTTCATGGCCGGGTCGAGTTCAGCGCCCCGTCGCGCAAGTTCAATCCCATCAAGGCCTGGCATCACAATATCTGTGAGCAGTAAATCGAACACTTCACGCTCCAGGGCCTCCAGTGCGCCCTCACCGTCTTCATGGTCCTGTACGTCGTGGCCTGCGCGGCGCAGAGCCGCTGCCAGAAAGGTGCGTAAAGAGTTATCGTCTTCTGCCAAAAGGATTTTGGTCATCGAAAGCCCCACTCAGAAACTTGTTTGGGTCTATAACATCAGAAGCTGGTAAATCTGAAATGAATGAAATGCACTTGACCTACCCCAGCACTACCTAATTTATGGTCAAAGTGAAATTATATGACGCCCCCAGGCCATTGCGCGCCGTCTGTCCCGTCGCTGGCCTTGGGCCATTTAGCGTCAAGCGGGGCCCTGCTGATACATCGCCTGCGCCTATCCTGTTCGCGTCTCCCCATAGTGGCAGCCATTATCCGGCGTCCATGGTAAATCGTCTTCGTGTGCCTTTGATGGACCTGCGACGGACCGAAGATGCCTTTGTCAATGATTTGTTTGACGATGTTTCATCAAATGGCGGTCTCATGGTCTATGCCAATTATGCAAGGGCCTATGTTGATCTCAATCGCGATGCCCGGGAACTCGACCCCAGCATGTTCGCCGATGGCCCGCCGCGCGTTGTTGCGGTGCCGAGCGCCCGTGTTGAAGCCGGGCTCGGTTGCTTGCCAAAGATTGCTGCATGTGGGGAGCCGATCTACGCCGCACCGCTCAGTCGGGCAGAGGGGGAATACCGGCTGGCGGAGGTGCACGACGCTTACCATGGCTATCTGCGCCAGACCTTGGATGACTTTCTGGAACAGTATGGCCAGGCGCTCCTAATCGATTGCCATTCTATGCCGTCCCGGCAGCCCGGTCGGCGCAAGCTTGCCGATATTGTCCTGGGGGACCGGTTCGGGTCGAGCTGCGATAGTCGACTGACAGGGCTTGCGGAGCGAACCTTTCGGCGGCTTGGCTATTCGGTGGCGCGTAACGCCCCCTATGCCGGTGGCTATACGACGCGCGCTTATGGCCGCCCAAAGCGCCGTGTCCATGCCCTGCAGATTGAGATCAACCGTGCCCTTTATATGGACGAAAATTCAGTCACGCGTCGGCAGGGCTTTGATAGGCTCAAATCAGATCTTGCGCATATCGGGAAAGTGCTGACCCAATTTGCCCGCAAAATCGATCAGGCCGTCTAAAAAAAAGGCCGCACAAATCTGTGCGGCCGAAAAGGTATAGGGAGGAAACGCCATAGGCGCTGCGTCGAAACGCAGGTTTAATTTATGTTGCGGTGCAAAAAATCTCAAGGGATGTTTGCTGCATATGCGAGATATGAGCCATGCAGAATCGCATGGAAAATTAGGATCGGTCAGAATGAACCGCACACCTCTGTTAAACGATAGAGTTATCGGCACGGCATTTGCTCCGGATCAGTCCATCGATCCTGATTTGGGACGGCTTTGTCCCCGTTAGAGTGTGTGGAGTGATGAATTATGGCAGACGAAACAGACCTTCATGTCGGAAAAAGGTTGCGCCGCCGTCGTCGCCTTCTGGGAATGACCCAACAAGAGCTTGCCGTGCAAGTTGGGGTTCGCTTCCAGCAGATCCAGAAGTATGAATGCGGGGCCAACCGCATGACATCTTCGCGGCTTTACGACTTGTCCCGTGCTTTGAATGTTTCTGTGCAGTATTTCTTCGACGGACTGGAACAGACCGATCTTCCGGGCCGGCCAGCGAACGATGCTGAACGCCTTGAGAGCGATGTGCTTAGCCAGAAAGAGACGCTGGAGCTCGTTCGCGCCTATTATCGCCTCGGCGAGCGCCCACGACGCCGTCTTCTGGAACTGGCAAAGGCGCTGGAGGCCGATGCCAGCGACGTTGCATCTTAGACATTCCCTGGTTAGGGCTTGTGACTGATGGCCCTTTCCAACCCCATTGATGCCGAATCACAGGCAACCCTTGCATTTGCCGGGCGGCTCGCAGACGCGGCCTGGGGGGCGATCCAGCCGCATTTCCGCTCCGTTGCGGCCATTGAGAACAAAGCCAGCGGCGCATTTGACCCGGTAACAGAGGCAGACCGCGCAGCGGAAAAGGCCATGCGGGCCCTCATTGAGGCTGAGCGACCGGATGATGGTGTCCTCGGCGAGGAATTTGGCGAAACCCCGTCGCGAAATGGTTGGCAATGGGTCCTGGACCCGATTGATGGTACCCGGGCATTCATTGCCGGACTGCCCGTTTGGACCACGCTGATCGCGCTTTGCGATGCCGCTGGCGAACCGGTCATCGGCCTGATCGACCAGCCCGTGCTCGGCGAACGATATCTCGGCTGGCCAGGCGGCGCTGCCCGCGAGACGATGGCTGGGCGTGTGCAACTCTCCGTTTCTACCGAAACCGATCTGCGCTGCGCGACAATTTCCACAACCGACCCTTTCATCATGACCCCGGCGGAGCAGGGGGCCTGGACCCATCTGCGCCATACGGCCCGCATTGTCCGCTATGGATTGGATGCCTATGCCTATGCGCGTTTGGCTGCCGGCACGATCGACCTTGTCGCTGAGGCAGGGCTTGCCCCATACGATGCGGCGGCGTTGATCCCCGTGGTGCGCGGTGCCGGAGGGCTCGCCTGCGACTGGACCGGAGCCCCGGCCCGGCCGGGCGGCCAGCTGGTTTGCGCTGCCAGCCAGGGCATATTGGACCAGGCATTGATCAGTTTGCGACGGAGTGCTGTTCGGCATTAGCGACGTGCTTCATTTGTTTGTCCCGGGTCTCGCTTGCGCGAGCCCATTTTATTTTTGTCCCCCGCTTCGCTTCGCTCGCGATGGGACGCCGCTCCGCGG
>JBCBAO010000112.1:0-8234 GCA_038532405.1 Pseudomonadota bacterium
GGCGGCAGCGCTGCTGGCAAGTGTATCCATTGCCAAGCTTTCGGCCCAAGAGGCGGCCCACGCCCTCACCGGATTTGCGCCACCTGCAGGGCGTGGCCAGGTTGAGGTGCTGCCGCTACCGGCCGGCGGTGCATTTGCCCTTGTCGACGACAGCTACAACGCCAACCCAACGAGCATGCGCGCGGCCCTTAAAGCGCTATCTGCCCGCCCAGCAAAGCGCCGCCTGGTGGCGCTTGGGGAAATGGGCGAGTTGGGCGAGGGCGCGCCTGCTTTCCATGCCGCTCTCGCGGATCCCGTCGTCGCCTCCGGTGCGGAGCGCGTTTTCCTCGCCGGCGCTGGCATGGAGAATTTGGCGACGGCTTTGCCAAGTACGATTCAGCAACATTGGCAGGTCAAGGCAGAAGAGCTGTTGAATGTCCTGAAAGACACACTTTGTGATGGTGATACCCTCTTGATCAAAGGCTCGAATGCATCCGGGATGGTTAAGTTGGCCGAACAGCTGCGCCAGTGGAGTGCGAGCGGCGGCCAAGTGGTGATGGACCGCAGTGTAGAAGACACTGCAAGGGGTTTGTGATGCTTTATGTTCTGTTTGCCCAGGATGACGGGCTATTCAATCTGCTCAATTATATCACCTTCCGCACGGGCGCAGCGATCGTGACCGCTTTTCTACTGGCGGCGATATTCGGCGGGCCTTTGATTGATGCGCTGCGGTCCCGTCAGGGCAAAGGCCAGCCAATCCGCGACCTCTCGCTAGAGGCGCAATTGTCCAAGCAGGGTACCCCTACAATGGGTGGGTTTATCATCTGGCTTGGTCTCTTCTTGGGCACTCTGCTGTGGGCGGACCTTAGCAATCCGTACATCTGGACGGCCTTGTTTGTGACCGCAACATTCGCCGTGCTCGGCTTTTTTGACGACTATGCCAAGGTTGCCAAACAGAGCGATGCTGGTGTGTCCGCGCGGATGCGCTTGCTTGTCGAATTTGTTGTCGCGGGGGTCGCCTGTGCTTTCATTATGGGATTGCATGGCGCGCACACACCACTCGGACATGCAGATTGGGGCGGTTTAACCGGTCTTGCCGAAACAATTGCCGGATTTGCGCCGGAAACAAGCGTCGAGCCAAATGACCAGGCCTTCGCTGGCGGTGTCGCTGTTCCATTTGTGAATGACTACTTCTTGCCCCTCGGCGGTTTGTTCATCCTGTTCGGGATGATCGTTGTCGTTGGCTCCGCCAACGCTGTGAATTTTACCGATGGGCTCGACGGTTTGGCGATCGTGCCGATGATGTTTGCCGCCGGTGCCTATGCTTTAATTGCATACCTTACCGGCAACTTTCAGTTTGCCGACTATCTTGGCATTCAGTTCACGCCTGGCTCTGGTGAGTTAGCCGTCCTGCTTGGGGCGATGATGGGCGCTGGGATGGGGTTCCTTTGGTACAACACTTATCCAGCACGCGTTTTTATGGGAGACACCGGATCCCTCGGGCTCGGTGGCATGCTGGGCATTGTGGCAGTGGCTGTAAAGCACGAATTTGCGCTCGTAATCATCGGCGGTCTTTTTGTTTTAGAGGCTTTGTCGGTTATGATGCAGGTCAGCTATTTCAAGCTGACACGCCGGTTGACGGGCGAAGGCAAACGCATCTTTGCGATGGCCCCACTTCATCACCATTTTCAGAAAAAGGGGTGGCCGGAAACCCGGGTTGTTGTTCGTTTTTGGATTATGTCCGTCCTGTTTGCACTGGCCGGCCTTGCAACGCTGAAGTTGAGGTGATCCAGAGCGCATGATCCCCATTACCGAATATTCTGGGCGCGACGTCGCTGTTTTCGGACTGGGCCGTACGGGTCTGAGTGCCGCCAAAGCCCTCGCGGCGGGCGGTGCGCGCGTGCACGCCTGGGATGATAATGAGCAGACACGCGCCCTCGCCGAGGCGGAGGGGATTGCGCTTTCGGACATTAATAAGCGCGACTGGCAAACCTTTGCTGCCTTGGTCCTGTCGCCCGGCGTACCTTACAAATTTCCAACACCGCACCGCATCGTGCGTATGGCCGAAATGACCGGTGTGCCGGTTGTTGGAGATATGGAGTTGTTCGCCCGCGCCGTGCAGGCCTTGCCCGAGCGAGGGCGCCCAAAGGTTGTTGGAATTACGGGTACGAACGGTAAGTCGACGACCACCGCCCTGATTGGGCATATTCTCAAGGAAGCCGGACGCGATGCGCGGGTGGGGGGAAACATCGGCAAGGGCGTGCTGGATATGGCTCCGCTCCACGCGAATTCGATTTATGTCCTCGAACTGTCTTCCTATCAATTGGACCTCGTCAAAAGCCTGCATTGCGATGTTGGCGTCTTCCTGAATTTCTCCCCCGACCACCTTGACCGCCATGGTGGCTTGCAGGGGTATCTGGCTGCCAAGAAACGCTTGTTCGATAATCAGACGGCGGCTGACTACGCGATTATTGGCGTCGACGATTTGCAGACCCAAGCCTTGTCTATGCGTTTGTCCTCAAAGGGGGACAGACGCGTTATCCAGATTTCATCTGACTATGCGCTTGGTCGCGGGATCAGCGCTATTGATGGCCGTCTTTATGATAGTCTCCTTGGGAAGGCTGTATTTGCCGGCGACCTTCGCAGCGCAACCGCCTTGCCTGGTCGACACAATCACCAGAATGCCGCCGCGGCCTTTGCCGCTTGCCGGGTTCTTGGGGTTGACCCCCGGATTATAATGAACGCCATCCTCAGTTTCCCTGGATTGCCGCACCGTATGGAGCTTGCGGGCACCCTGGATGGTGTCAAATTCATAAATGATTCAAAGGCTACAAACGCCCAGGCCGCCGAACAGGCGCTTCGAGCTTTCCCAAGGGTTTATTGGATTGCAGGCGGCAAGCCGAAATCAGATGGCATTGGCGATCTTGCGCCACTCTTCCCGAAGGTCGCGAAAGCCTATCTGATTGGCGATGCCCAGGATGAGTTTGCCAAAACGCTCAAAGGCCGCGCACCGGTGGCAAAATGTGGCACACTTGAAAATGCCATCCATGAAGCCTTGCGTGACGCCAGCACGTCCGATGAACCGGATCCAATTATTCTTCTGTCTCCTGCTTGTGCCAGTTTTGACCAGTATCGCGACTTCGAGGCACGCGGTGACGCATTCAAGGAAATCGTCGCCGGCCTGACCGGGGAAAGCACTTTGATGGAGCGGGCATGACGAGCCTTGCACGGACCGATCGGTCCGTCTTTGCAGAATGGCGGCGTACCATCGACTGGCCAATTCTGGTGGCCTGTTTTGCCCTTATGGGGGTCGGTTTATTATTGTCGCTTTCCGCTGGGCCGCCGGCGGCGGCGCGCATGGGATTCGACGATCCCTATCGGTTTCTTTATCGCCAGATTTTCTTTGTCGGATGTGCCAGCATTACGCTGATTGGATCGTCGCTTCTTTCGGTGGCATGGGCGCGTCGGGCAAGCGCATTTATCTTTATAGCGGCCTTTCTGCTTATGGCCTGGGTGATGCTGTACGGATATGAAACCAAGGGTGCCCAGCGCTGGATCCGCTTTGCCGGGTTCTCCCTGCAGCCATCGGAACTGATCAAGCCGGCTCTGATCGTGCTTACAGGCTGGTTGCTGGCACAGCGCCAATTGTTTCCACAAGGACCGTGGGCGGCATTGTCCTTCTGCTTCTATGGGGCAACGCTGGGCATGTTGCTTCTGCAGCCGGATGTGGGGCAGTCGGCGCTCCTGACCGCCGCGTTCGTCATTACATTTTTTATTTCCGGATTGCCGTGGCGGTGGGCGGCGGGATTTGCCGGCGGCGGGGCAGCCCTTGCGGGCGCGCTTTACATGACCCTCCCGCATGTCCGCTTTCGCGTGCACAGTTTCATTTCACCATCTGACTACGACACCTATCAGATCGACAAAGCAAGCGAGGCGATTGCAAATGGCGGTTTGTTCGGGGTTGGCCCTGGGGAGGGCACGATCAAGACATCTCTGCCAGATGCACATGCCGACTTCATCTACGCAGTTTTGAGCGAGGAGTTCGGCTTTATCGTCGCCCTTGGTTTGATTGTCCTTTATGGGTTTATTGTGCTGCGGGGCATTTTGCTGGCCGGGGAGGTCGAGGACCCGTACCCCCGCGCCGCAGCTGTTGGATTATTTGCACTTTTTGGTCTTCAGGCCGCCATAAACATCGGTGTAAATATCAGTCTGATACCGCCAAAGGGCATGACTTTGCCGCTTGTCTCTGCGGGGGGGTCTTCGCTCGTTGGGACGGCATTGACACTTGGTTTGGCACTTGCCCTTATTCGGCGACGGGGAGCGAGATTGCGCATGAGGAGGGCTTATGCCTGAGGCGACACTGGCAAAACCGCTCGTTATTATCGGAGCAGGCGGCACCGGGGGACATATGTTCCCCGCAGCTGCATTTGCCGAAGAAATGCGCGCTCGCGGTTGGCTTGTCGGCCTTGTCAGCGATGTGCGCGGCCTTCGATATACGGATAAATTTCCTGTCGATTGGAAAGAAGAGGTTGAGGCGGCAAGCCCCAACCTTAAAAAGCCTTGGACTTGGCCGGGAACCGTCTTGAAGCTCCACAAGGGGCGCAAGCGCGCCGCGAAGCTTATCCAACTTCACCGTCCAGCCCTGGTCGCGGGGTTTGGCGGATATCCAGCCTTTCCTCTGCTTAGCGCGGCCAAGGCGAAGCGCGTGCCGATCCTGATCCACGAGCAAAATGCGGTGCTTGGCCGGGTGAACCGGCAATTTGCAAAGCATGCGGCCCTGGTCGCAAGCGGGTTCAAACGGCTCGACAAATTACCTCCGGGAACGAACCATATGCCCGTCGGCAACCCAGTGCGCCCAGCCATCGCGGCCAAACGCGACGATCCCTATCCGCCCACCGATGGTGATTTGAATATTTTCATTACCGGCGGGTCTCAAGGCGCACGTATCCTGGGAGAGACGCTTCCCCATATTTTCGCAGAACATGTCGATGCAGCGCTCAGGCCGCGCTTACGGATCGTTCAGCAGGTTCGTGAAGAACAGATAGACCAGGTTAGGGCGGTTTATGAAGCCGCTGGAATTCCTTGTGAGCTAAAACCGTTTTTCGACGACATGCCGGACCGGATTGCCAAAGCTCATTTCATAATGGGCCGGGCAGGGGCCGGCACGGTCAGCGAAATTGCAGCCATCGGCCGCCCGGCGTTTTATATCCCCCTGGCTATCGCCATGGATGACCATCAATCCGCGAATTCCGACGTTCTGATCGAAGCTGGCGGTGCACTTGGCGTCGATGAAGACAATCTGTTCCCAGATATGATGGGATATAGTATCTCGCGCCGATTGGAGGATCCGGAAGCCTTGGAAAAGATGGCTGCAGCTGCGAAAGCAGCCGGCACAATTACGGCCGCAAGTGATCTGGCCGACCTTGCCGAAAGAGCGGCTGGGCGATGACCCCGATATATTTAATTGTCATACCCACTGATCCCTCCGGCGAAACACTATGTCGGTTTGCGACCTTTGCTTGAGGAACACCCTCCCATGACGTCCCCCATCCCTTTCGATCTTGGCCCCGCACATATTGTCGGCATTGGCGGCATCGGTATGTCTGGCATTGCCGATGTGATGTTGACCCTTGGTTACGATGTTCAAGGCTCTGATATTCGCGAAAGCGAGATTGTTGAACGCCTGCGCGGGAGGGGTGCAAAAGTATTCATCGGGCATGACGGCGCAAATGTCGCTGGGGCCGGTACAGTGATCGTGTCAACGGCAATCAGATCCGATAACCCTGAAGTCGCTGCCGCGCGGGCCGCTGGCATTCCGGTTGTGCGGCGGGCGAATATGCTCGCTGAAATTACCCGGTTGAAATACACGGTTTGCGTTGCTGGTACCCATGGCAAAACGACAACGACCTCAATGGTTGCAGCCCTGCTCGACGGGGCCGGGATTGATCCGACAGTTATCAATGGTGGCATCATCCAAGCTTATGGATCCAACTATAAGGCTGGGGAAAGCGACTGGATGGTCGTGGAAAGCGATGAGAGTGACGGAACGTTTACAAAGCTCTCCCCCACATGTGCCATCGTTACCAATATCGATGCCGAGCATATGGACCATTATGGAACCATGGATGCGTTGCGAGAGGCCTTCGACACCTTTATTGAGAACCTCCCATTTTATGGCTTTGCTGTTCTGTGTACCGATCATCCTGAGGTCCAGGCATTGGCTGCCAGGATTATTGACCGCCGACGGATTACCTATGGCTTCAATCTTCAGGCAGATGTTCGTGCTATTAATCTGACAACGGATTTGACCGGTGCGCGGTTCGATGTGGCCCTTAGGCGGCCTGGGTCGGCTCAGCCACGGATTATCGAAGGTTTTACGTTGCCCATGGCGGGTGAACACAATGTTCAGAATGCCATGGCTGCGATCACAGTAGCCATGGAACTTGGCGCAAGCGATGATCAGTTGCGCAGCTCACTTTCCGGTTTTGGGGGCGTCAAACGTAGGTTCACGGATGTTGGTGAGTGGACGCCCCAATCCGGCGAGCCACCTGTAAAGCTTATAGATGATTATGGTCACCACCCTGTTGAAATTGCAGCGGTTTTAAAGGCCGCAAGGGATATGGTTGGTGATGGTCAGTTGATCGCTATTGCCCAGCCGCACCGATATACGCGTTTGCAGGATCTGTTTGAGGAATTCTCAACGTGTTTTGATGCGGCCGATCTTGTTTTTATTCCCCCGGTGTATGAGGCAGGCGAAATGCCGATTGACGGCATAGACAGCGCGTCCCTCGTTAAATCGATTTCAGAGCATGGCCATAGGGGTGCGGCTGTGCTGACCTCTCTCGATGTGCTCCCCGAAACAATTCGTGCACATGCAAAGCCGGGGGGCATGGTGGTTTGCCTTGGGGCAGGGGATATTTCCACCCATGCCAATGCACTCTCAAAACGTCTCGCGGAATGATGCTTGAGCGTTAGTTCAGTAGGCCGCCAAGAATTGCAGGTAGCTCGTCGACAAGATCACCGGCAATCAACCCCCGACCAACGCGGCATGCCGCCTCGCCATGTATCCAAACTCCCGCGCACGCGGCTGCAAAAGGCTCCATTCCCTGGGCAATGAGCCCCGCGATTATGCCCGCCAGAACATCGCCCGTACCGGCCTTGGCAAGATAGGGGCTTGCATGGGTGTTGCAGGCCATATCTCCGCCTGGTGCCGCAATAACGGTGTCGGGGCCTTTCAGAACAATGGTCGAGGCGGTCCGGTCTGCTGCCGCCGATGCCATAGCTGTGCGGGTGCCTGTGACATCCGGAAAGGCCCGTGCGAACTCGCCTTCATGGGGTGTCAGAACGGTGGCATGCGCAGATGTTTTCCAAAGGCCAATCGCATCGGCGTCGAGGACGCGTACAGCGTTTTCCGGTAGAGATTTCAACTCATCCAGACGACTTGCTTCGAAGCCACCTGGGCCGGCGAGCAAAACAGTAATGCGCTTCAGGTCGGCCAATGGTCCAGAGCGGACCATAATGTCCGGCGGCAGCGCTGTCCTGAAAACATCCGCCTGGTCATGCGAGAGGACAGTGACGAGTCCGGCTCCAATCCTAGAGCAAGCGGATGCGGCAAGGCGCGTTGCTCCGGTAAGCTCCGGTGCGCCAAGTATGGCGACGTGGCCGCGATCATATTTGTGTCCGTCGGGCGCAGGGCGAGGTAGGGCATCTGACCAAAGCGCGGGTGTATTTTCCCTTGGCTCGGATTGCATCTTGAAGGCCCTATGCTGCCGTTAGGAAGGTGGAGATAACTTTCTTGCGGTTGGTCTTTTCAAAATCGACGGTGAGTTTGGTGCCCTCGGCCGAAACAACTTTTCCATATCCGAATTTATCGTGGAAGACGCGTTGGCCGATCCGGAAACTGCTTGTGCCTGCACTTGTGGCGATAAGCTCAGCCTTGCCATCAATGATGGGCCCGGGCCCGGTTTCCCGAGCAGCATTTTTCTGCATCCGCTTCCAGCCGGGACTTTCATAGGAGGAGCGTGTACCGAGGTCTTCAATGGTACCGGAGAACCCATCCGAGGATCCTGGCTGAGTAGAGTACCCTGTTTCGCTGACGGCCTCGACATTGTCCATCGGCAATTCATCTACAAAACGCGATGGCAGGACAGATTGCCAGCGGCCATAGATCTGGCGATTGGCAACAAATGAAATGTAGCACCGCTCCCGCGCCCGCGTTATGCCAACATATGCCAGGCGGCGTTCCTCTTCCAGGC
>JBCBAO010000113.1:0-8211 GCA_038532405.1 Pseudomonadota bacterium
GGTATTAATCCGCGATTTTCAGTCCGCAAAATCCGCCGCAGCGATTGCCGTTCAGCAGGTAACAGAGGCAGATGATGACGCCGGCGACGGTTGGGGCTGGGTGCGGAGCATTTTCGGCGATGCCGTTGAAATCCGCCGGACCGGTGCTGAGCCCGTTGAGACCTCCGATCCTATCGCGGCGGCTGAAGCGGCACTGAAGGCTCAAAATCTGCGGGCAGCTGTTGCGGAGATCGAAACGCTGAGCGGTGCTGGTGCCGACGCGTTTGCGAACTGGAAACGAGGAGCCGAGGCGCGACTGGCCCTTGAAAGCGGACTTGATACGCTGCGTCTGACACTCCTGGGTGCAGAGCGGTAAGGAGATGGTGCGCCTCATTGTCCTTATTCTTCTAATTGTCGCGGCCGGTGCCGGTACGCTTTATCTGACAACTTTGCCGGGCGGTGTTGAGTTCGAACTGTTCTCCTTCCAGGGCCGGCTAAACCTTGCAGGTACGATTATCGTTCTGGTTCTGCTCGGTGGCGTAGTTGCCCTTGTTTGGGGGCTTGTCACGGGTCTCTGGCAATTGCCTGGACGGCTCGGCCGATCTCGGCGTCTCTCACGCGTCAAGAAGGCAAACATTGCATTGACAGATGGTTTGCTGGCGGCGGAGGCGGGAGATGTCGAGGTTGCGCAACGGCTTGCCAAACGGGCCATGGCCCACGCCGATGATGACCGGCTAAAAATTCTTTTGGAAGCCCGCGCGGCTGAAGCGTCGAATGACTGGATTGCAGCAGAACGGGCCTGGGCCCAATTGTCCCGCATGCCTGGCGGTCAGTTGGCCGGTTTGAGGGGGGCGGCGACGGCGGCTATGGAGCGCGGCGATCCCGCGGCTGCTGAAGCGAGCGCGCGCGAGGCGCTGGCGCTTCGCTCGACGGCGGACTGGCCGTTCAACTCCCTCTTTGATTTGCAGGTTGCGCGGGGTGACTGGTCTGAGGCGCTTGAAACCCTGGCGATGGGAGAGCGGCGCAAACTCATCAAGGGCGACAGCCTTCGCCGCCGGCGCGCCGTCTTGCATACGGCTCATGCAGCCTCGCTTCCAAATGATCAGCGCGCAGCGGCCCAGAAGGCCCTTGCCGAGGCCTTGCGAGCGGCCCCGGGGTTTCCACCGGCGGCTTGGCATGGGGCACGGCAGCTCCTGCTCGACAACAAAGACAAGGCGGCCTTGAATACGCTTGAGATGGCCTGGAAAACCCGGCCCCATCCGGCCTTTGCGCAATTGGTGCGACAAATGTCGGTTGGAGCAGGTGAAGACGTTGAAACGGCGCGCCTGGAGCGGCTGATCGATGCCAATCCCGATCATTATGAGAGCAAGGTGCTTGGAGCCGAGATCGCGATGCGGGCGAAGAACTGGGTCAAAGCCGTTAAAACACTTGCGCTTCTGGTTGAAACTAAGCCCACCGGTCGGCTCTGCCTTCTGATGGAGCGTGCCCTGCGCGGCTATGGCGATGCCGGGGAGGCTGATCGCTGGGCGCGCATGGCGGTGACCGCATCCCGGGAAGGGGATTGGTCTGATCTGGAGCCGAAAGGCGGGGCGTTCAGCTTCACGCCTGCGGATTGGGCGCGGCTGGTTTACCGCTTTGGTGATGCCGGGCAGATGGTGCATCCGCGACACGAGGCCTTTGCCCGCGAGCTCGATGTTTCAAAAGCGATGGCAGCCTTGCCAGCACCGCAAACGTCGACCGGTGTGGACGGGGCAGCCAAGCCCAACGTGAAATTACCGCCCGGCGACATGGGCGTTCCTCTGGATTATGTGCCCGACGCCTAGGGTCTTGCGAGGCCAAGCACGAGATGGCGCGCAAGATCCTCAAAGGCTGTGATCGAGCCCGCATATTTTTTGATACCATTGACAGACATGCCGACGAGATCCGCGAAGGTCTCTGCAGATGGTATGCTTGGCGGCAAGGTTAGGCGGTTTGAGGCAATAGCCTCGTTTATGGCCGCCAGGATCATGACCCTGAAATCGGCCTCGAATTTTGTTGCAAGATCCCCAGCAAGGGACAGATAGAGTTCGGCCATTTCATCGGCATGGGCTGCGGCATTGCCCACATTTAGAAGCACCCTGTAGCGGGCGATCACGGCATCGGCGAGGGTTTCGGCAAATGGCGAGGTTCCTGAAAGCGCGCGGCTTGCATCCTCCAGGGCGACGGAGTGAATGCACTCGCACACTGCCCGGAAGATATGTTCCTTGTTGCGGTAGATTTTATAGAGTGCGGTGCGGCTGATGCCCGAGGCTTCGGCAAGGTCATCCATGGTGGTGCGGGCATAGCTGTAGTGGCCGAACGTTGTGAACGCGGCACCGAGCACGGTTTTTTGCCGATCCCCCAGATCGGTCCGTGCGAGAAGGGAAGAAAATTCCATCCGCGCGGACATAACTGCAAAATCGGCGGCCGCAAAGCTTGCCCTTGTCTCTCAAGATCTGCCATCTTACGCTTTTGAGGATTTGTGTAAGGTGGCCCGGTCGTGAGAACAAGTGTCCAAAGTGGTTTGGTTGGGCTTTGCGTTTTGGTTCTTGTGGCCTGTGGCGGGCGGTTGAACGAGACCGAGCCGAGTGAGGCGACGGCAGATCTTGAAGCGGCTTGGGCGGCTTATTATACGGCCGTTGATGAGGTGCGAGAGAACTTCCTCGCCAGCGACACCTATAAGATTGACGATGCCCACCGGGCAGGTGCGTTTGAACTGCTGCAATCGATTTTAGCGGGCAATATAAATGGATTGATGGGGGGAGGGGATGGCGGATATCCCCATATCCGGCTGGTGCTGTCGCCTTCCATGAAGCTTGGCGTTGATAATCCGGATACGTTTTACCGCGGGGCAACGATCTCCAATCCGGATGGCAAGCAGGTTTATCGCGTATGGGGCAATCGTGGCACCGCCTCTGACTTTTTGCTGGAGCAGTTTTACGGACCGGATCCAAACGGTGCGATCAGTGTGTTTGAGGACGAAGATCTTGTCATGGATGCCGAGGGCAATTTTGAGCTGTTCTTGAGCGCTGAACCCATGGGTGAGAATTGGATGGAGCTTGCCGAGGACGATCGGCAATTGCTGTTGATGTTCCGCGACAGTTTTACCGATTGGGAAACCGAACGTGCCGCGACGTTGCAGATTGAGCGCCTTGGGGATGCGGGTGTTGCATCGCCTTCACTCACCGAGGCTGCGCTCATCCAACAGATTAATGATGCGACGCAGGTTTTGCTTCGCCAGGGACAGTTTTGGCCGAATTTTTCCAACCGCCTGCGATTGCTCGGGGAAAACAAATTCGCCAAATTCCGGGCAAGTGGCACGCTTGGAATTATTTCCCAGTATTTCGCCCCTGGCTTTTTCAGTCTCGATGCAGGCGAGGCCCTTATGGTTCGGGTTGAGGATGTCGAGGCCGGCTATTGCGGGTTTCAATTGACGAGTTTCTGGGCGGCGAGCCCGGACTGGCCCAACCGGCAGACGAGCCTGTCCTGGTGCAATGACGGGTCCCAGGCCCACCAATCGGCGGATGGATCTTATACATTTGTGGTCTCGCCGGATGATCCCGGTATACAGAACTGGATTGACACGTCCGGTTTTAGCCAAGGCTTACTTTATATGCGGATCCAAAGCCCCGAATTGGCTCTCGACGATGCGCCGAAACCGACAACTGAGCTTGTCGCACTATCAGACCTTGATGCTGCACTTCCAGAAGACATGCCCCGCTTTACGCCGGAGGATCGGGCCGTGCAGATCCGCAAGCGACAGGACCATGCGCGCCGGCGATACCAGACCTGGTAGAGGGGAGGCTGGCCATGGGGCGTTTCTTGTTGGGTATGCTGACCGGGATCGGGCTCCTGCTGGCCTTGGCCGGATTTGCAGCCCTGGTGCTTTGGCAGCAATTGCCAAAGGTTTCGAGTGTGTCTGCCGGCGATAGAGCGACGTCTGACGCGGTAGGTCTTTATACACCGGAACGGATTGCAGCCGGGCGCGCCCGGCTGGCCTTGGAGGACCCGAGGATCATCCAGCGGTTCCTGACCGGCGGAACATTTGGCGGCAAATCCTCAAGGGTGGCTGCGCTGCATATGTTCTCGAGGGACCCGTCAGTGACAGCGGATATCCGGGAGAAGACCGAGCGGATTGAGGTCGGGCCGGGCAGCTGGCTTGTGCGGTTCCCGATTGTAAATGCGGCATTCTTTGAGACCGATGACGGGGTTGTTGTCGTCGACACAGGCATGGCGGCGGCGGGTCCGGTCCTATTGGAGCATATCCGTGCCGTGACCGATGCACCGATTTCGGCGATTGTCGTCACCCATGGCCATGTTGACCATTTGAGCGGGCTTTGGGCGTTTGAGGCAGCTGGCGAATGGCCAGATCTCGTGATCGGGCATGAACGTATTGCCGCGCGTATGGACAGGTATGCGGACCTGAACGGGTCGATTGCAAAATATATGAGCCAGCCCCTGGAGGAGGTGCCTGCTGCCCGCGGCGATATCGTTTTGCCGACAACTCTCTTCGATGACAGCGGAATGGTCTTTCAACGGGCTGGAGAGGGGTTTCTTATTGTGCCCCACCGCGGCGAAACGGATGACCAGGCCTATGTCTGGCTGCCGGAGCGCAAAGTGCTGGTGACGGCGGACTATTATCAGGGGTTTCTTCCCAATCTTGGAAATGGCAAGCGAATTCAGCGCTATGGTAGCGAATGGATCGCGGCGCTTCGGGAAATGGCAGATCTTGGCGCTGAGATTATGCTGCCCATGCATGGTGAGCCGATTGTCGGCGCGGATGCCATCCGCGAGAGCCTGACCCTCGTGGCCGACGCGCTGCAACACATAGAGGATGAAACGCGCGCCGGCCTGAATGCTGGCCTCCGAAAGGATGAGGTGGTCGACGCGATCACCTGGCCACGCCGTTTTGCCGATGATCCAAGGCTTGCAACCTATTATGTGACCCCGCAGGATATCGCCAAAATGTATATTTCCCAGTGGACCGGGTGGTGGGATGACCAGCCGGCCCATTGGTCTCCAGCAACACTGGAAGCCCAGTCTGAATTGATTGTTCAGATGGCCGGTGGAATTGATGCTGTGGTGCGCCGTGGCCAAGGGCTTCTCGAAACCGATTTGGTCCTCGCCTCGCACCTTGCCGATTGGGCGTTCTATGCAGCACCTGAAAATCCAGAGGTTCGCCGTCTCGCCATAGAGGTCTATCGGCGGCGATTGCTTGACCCGGCCGTTTCAGAACAGGAAGCGCTTGCCTATTACGACCACGCCGCACTGATCCGCGCCCTGGAACTGGAAGGTCCTGCGCGCTAGCGGTTAGAAATTGGCAGGGTCACGCCTGTTGCTATTTGGGCACACTTTGTCTCTGAATTACAGAAACCAAATAAATCACTGTTTTTATTAAATTATTTTGCTATTCACTTTTCACTTTAGGTGTAAAGTTTTCCCAAGTTTACAGGTAGTGTCCAAATTGAAAACACCGGAGATCAGCGTCGAACTCCGGTGCAAAGACTAGAACGTGCCTGCGCGCGCCAATCTGTTTTGGGAGAAACCATTGGGACCGATCATCAACCGTAAAACCTGCCTGCTGACTTCTACGTTTCTTGCGGTCAGCCTGACACTGCCACTTGCCGCCAATGCCCAGGAGCGCATTCGCCAGCGCGTCGTAGAGACTGACCGTGTGCTCGATACGGTGGAAGTGACGGCTCAAAAGCGCGCGCAAGACCTTCAGGATGTTCCAATTGCGATTCAGGCCTTCGATGCCGAAGCGCTCGAAACGTTTCGCATCGACGGTTTTGAAGATATCTCAACCTTCACACCCGGCTTGATCGCGTCACCTAATCCATCTGAATCCTCCGGACTGCGCTTGTCTATCCGCGGGATTGGCCAGGACGACCCTCAAATTGGCCTGGATGCGACTGTCGGCCTTTATGTAAACGGCATTTATATTGGGAAGACGCCGGGTCTCGCTTTCGACTCGCCTGACCTGGAGCGCGTTGAGGTTCTTAAAGGGCCCCAGGGCACGCTCTACGGTCGGAACGCCGTTGCCGGCGCAATCAATATCATTACCAAAGGCGCTGAACTTGGCGAGTTTACCGGTAATACGACTTTGGAAATCGGAAATTTCGACACGTTTGGACTTCGCGGTGCGGTCAATATTCCAATTGGCGAAACAGCAGCTGTGAAAATTGCCGGTCTGTCTTTCGATCGTGATGGATTTGTCGAGAATGTATCGACCCAGCTTGATTTGGCCGCGTTCACTGGGATCCCCGGGGCCGGCTTTCTGCCCCAGGGCCAAGGCGCTGACTTCGGCGGCGTAGACCGGTCATCGATCACCCTCGATTTTACCTGGCAGCCTGTTGATAGTTTGCGGTTCGAATATGGTTTTGAAGATACGCGAACGGCCAATGAGCCGTTCTTCAACCAGCCTTCGGAACCGTTTGGCAGCTTCCTTGCCCCGACACTCGGTTTGCCGACGCCGCCTCTGCTGCCTGTAACGGACGGTTTTCAAGACGAAGTCGTGTCAACGATCCCCATAGAAGAGGGGAGGACCGAAATTATCGGGCATCGCCTTGAGGCCAGCTGGGACTGGCATGAGGACCATTCGAGCAAGCTTCTCTTCGGGTTCCGCCGTGTGGATTCTGATAATTTTGCGTCATTCTTCCCGGAGATTAATCCCTTTGTCCTCCAGGGCACGCTAGGTGCCGGCACGCTCGACCCGACGGCCCCTTCGGACGCGCTCGCCAATCCGTCTTTGCTTGATTTGTTTAATTCTATACCGGGTATTCTAGCCCTTGGCGGAAGTGGAACCCGGCCGGACTTTAATGTCCCCTTCTCCACGCCGTTCGATCCGCCCCTCTTTGCAGGGCCATTTGCAACCTTCGCAACGGGGGTAGAGGGCGGGAATCCGGTCCTGGACGACCATGAGCAATTCTCTATCGAATACACGCAAACGGGGTCTATTGGTGATCGCATCAACTATACAGCCGGTCTGTTTTACTTTGATGAAGACACGGCTGCCGGGCCATTTGGGGATCGGCCGGGTGACGCGCTTGGCTTGGCCCAATTGCTGCCAGTTCTGGGTGCGCTCGGCCAGGCAGGTGGGGTAATCGGTACAGCTGGTCCTGCGGCGTTGCCTTTTGCGCCACTCTTGGTGCTTGGTCCGGATAATGCGCCGGTCATCGGGCCTGACGGCTTGCCAGTGACCGCGTTGGACGATGCTGGCAATCCGGTTCTTATTGTCGATGCCATCGAGTCCGTGCTGACGGCGGCCCGCTCCCCCGGAGCCCGGATCGAGCTGGATACCCAGGCCTTTGCGGCCTATGGTGAGGTCACCCTGGCGATTACAGACAAGCTCAGCATCACCGGCGGTCTTCGCTATTCACGCGATGACAAGTCGGCCTTCCAGCAGGGGGTTAGCCCATTTTTCAATGATACGACGGATCTGCTCGGCAATCCGATCCCGGCGCTGACCGGGGACGAGGTGTTCGACAGTGTCGATCCGAAGGCGGTGATCGAATATACGCCGACCGAGGATCTGTTGATCTATGCGAGCTATTCCCAAGCCTTCCGCTCCGGCGGGTTCAACCAGGCTTCGATTGATGAATCCGATTTTGTGTTCGACGAAGAGCGGATTCGGTCCGGTGAAATCGGGTTCAAATCCGACCTCTTTAATAAGCGTGTTCGTTTGAATGCGAATGCCTTTGCCAGTTTTGTCGATGATCAGCAGTTCACCTTTGCCAATCCTTTGCTCCCGGTCTTGCGTTTCATTGATAACAATGACGCGCAATTCTACGGGTTTGAGGTGGACGGCCAGTTTGTGGTTGCAGACTTCTTGACGGCGAGCTTCTCCTACGCCTTCCTCGAAACCGACGTCGATGAGTTTATCAATCCCTTCACCGGGGCTGCCGTTGGCGAGATCGACAATGCGCCGCGTAACTCCTATTCGATCAATCTGGACTATGACCGGCCCGTGGGGATTGGCGATTTGCAGGCCCACCTCGGTTTCAATCACAAGGACGCCACAACGGTTATCGGCGTGCCTCGGACGGATTCGAACCTCTTGGATGCCCGCTTGTCTTACACCATTAGCGGGGAGGGAAATCGCAAGGTCACCGTTTTTGTCTATGGCCAGAACCTGACCGATGATGAGTTCACCGTAGACGCCTTGGATGTTTTCAGTCCGCTTGTTTCGGCAACTGAGACCTTCGGTTTGCCGCG
>JBCBAO010000114.1:0-8198 GCA_038532405.1 Pseudomonadota bacterium
ATCAGCTGCGTTTGAAATGACGCTTGATTATTTACAGACGCGCAAACAGTTCGGCCAGCTGATCGGCTCTTTCCAGGCTTTGCAGCACAGGGCCGCCATCATGTTTACGGAGCTGGAATTGACGCGGTCCGCCGTGGTGGCTGCGCTGTCGGCAATCGATGCTGGTCGGGCGGATGTGGCCGCCCTTGCAAGCCTTGCCAAGGCCCGCGCCGGTGAGACCTTGCATCTTGTGACCAATGAGACGGTGCAGCTGCATGGCGGGATCGGTATGACCGACGCCCATGATAGCGGGTTTTACCTGAAACGCGCACGGGTGATGGAGGCGCTCTATGGCGGAGAAGCCTTCCACCGCGACCGCTATGCGCGGCTAAACGGATTTTAAGATATTAAAGCCAGTGCGGGCGAAAATGAGACTGGCCAGGGCCTGCGCCACTGACTAAGACTTTTCCGGTGAAGTAACCCAGGAGGACCGGGTGGGGCGCGATGTGAAACCGTTGATCGGTGGCCTTGCCTTGAGCCTCGCACTCGCGCTTGCGGCTTGCGGCGACCCGTCCGGCGGTGGCGGAGCTGCGGCGGTGGAAGCTAGCGAAAATGCACCCAAAATTGCTCCCTGGGGATATCCCCTGGACGCCCTTGATCGGTCTATCGATCCGGGGGACGACTTCTTCCTATACGCCAATGGTGGATGGCTGGAACGGACGGAGATACCGAGTGACCGATCCGGGACGGGGTTTTCCGTAGAGATACGCGAACGCATCAATGCGCGGCTGGTGGAGATTGTGGAGCGCTTACAGGCGACCCGGCCACTTCGCGGCAGCAATGGACAGAAGATCCGCGATCTCTATGAGAGTTTTATGGATGAGGGCAGAATTGAAATTCTGGGACTCGATCCTTTCCAAGATGACCTCGCCCAGTTGCGCGCGATTGAGACCCATGAAGATGTTGCGCGCGCCATGGCTGACCCTGGCCTCGGCATTGGTGGGATATTCGCGATCTATGTTGGTATCGATACCAAATCGCCCCGCGCCCATACCGTTTGGGCGGCGCAGAATGGGCTGAGCTTACCAGACCGTATTTATTATTTGCGCGACGGACCCCGGCTCGATGCGACGCGGGAAGCGTTTGTTACGTATATTGAAACGGTGCTCGGCTTGCTTGGCGAAGGCGAGGCGGAGTTACGGGCCCGCGACGTGTTTGAACTGGAGCGGGCAATTGCCGGCACCCATTGGACCCGTGCGGAACGGCGGGACGTCACGCAAACCTATAATCCTATTCGGGTTGAGGACCTGCTTGTTGATCTGCCAAACTATCCTTGGCGCGTTCACCTTGATCAGCTGGCGCTCAGTGATGCGGAGACACTTGTTCTCCGTGAACGGAGTATGTTTGAGGCAGCGGCAGAGCTTTTTGCAGAGACGCCCGTTTCCGTCTGGCGGGATTATCTTCTCTTACATTATGTCAATGCCAACGCCGCCTACATGCCGCGCCAGTTCACCTCGGCAAATTTTAACTTCTTCAACCGCACGCTAAGGGGGCAAGCGGTGCAAAGGCCGCGGGCACAGCGGGCGATCTCCCTGATCAACCGACGCCTCGACCAGGCCATCGGCCAGCTTTACGTGGAGCGCTATTTCTCCGCCGATGAAAAGCAACAGATGACCGAGATTTTCGAGAACATCAAACTTGCCTATCGCGCTCGCATTGAAGCCCTGCAATGGATGACCTCCGATACCAAAGTTGCAGCGCTTGAAAAGTTGGACGCTTTAACCGGGCAGATTGGATACCCATCGAAATGGCGGGACTATACCGCCCTCAAGATCGACCCCTTCGATTTGGCTGGGAATATTCGCCGCGCCCGCATTGAGGCCCAGGCCTTTAATGCCTCCAAACTGGACGTGCCCGTCGATCCTGAAATCTGGACGCGCGGGCCCCAGACAGTGAATGCGTTTTACAGCCCGAGCCGGAACCAGGCCTTTCTGCCCGCGGGATATATCCAGTCTCCACTTTTCGATGCCGATGCGGATGCAGCCTTGAACTATGGGGCGATCGGATCTGTGATTGGCCATGAAATCGGCCATGGCTTCGACGATCAGGGCTCGCGCTATAACGCGGTGGGTGCATTGGAAAACTGGTGGACCGATGAGGATCGCGCCGCCTTCGACCGATTGGGCGAGGCGCTTGTGGCGCAGTTTGATGCCTACGAACCCCTACCGGGATTGAGGGTGAACGGTCGCCAGACACTTGGGGAGAACATTGGAGATCTGGCCGGCGTGCTCGTCGCTTATGATGCCTATATGCTGTCGCTAGATGGAGAGGCTCCGCCCGTGCTTAATGGCTTTACCGGGCCGCAGCGCGTCTTTCTTGGCCGGGCCCAGGCGCGCCGCTACAAGCGAACCGAGGAAAGCCTCCGGCGGCGCCTGCTTTCAGCGAAGCACAGCCCTATGCGCTTGCGGGTGAATGGCATTATCCGAAATATGGATGAATGGTATGAAGCGTTCAACATCGATGAGGACGATGCCTTGTATCTGCCGCCAGAGGCACGTGTTCGCGTATGGTAATAAAAAAGCCGGCTGGAAACCCAACCGGCTTTTTGATTTTTTGTTCGTAGACTGATTAGCCTTTGAACGCACTCGCTTTGCGAAATTGCTTGGCGAGGAGATAGTAGAAGACGGCCCGGTATTTGGGGCGGGTGGACTTACCATAGGTCTCAATGACGGCCTGGATACCTTCGTCGAGTTTTGGTGTGTCCTTGAGTTCGAGCTTCTTGATCAGAAAGTTGTTTTTGATCCGCTCGAGTTCCTTGGCATCGGACGCAGCCACTTGGGATGAGTCCTTATTGTAAATGCTTGGTCCGCAAGCTTTGGTCACTCCTAGCAAGAGTGCACTGTCCACTTTCAAACCAAGCTTCTCAGTCATTTGCTTGGTGTACTTTTCGATAAGCTCGTCACGCTTGCTCATATTGGGAGACTCCCTATTCAGTCAAAATCAATCAACGCTTACTTAGATTCGAATCAACTAGAAAGACCGTTGCAGTTTGGGAACGGAATTGGAAGCCCTTCCTTCAGGATACAGTGTCTTGATTTGTTCCGGCAAATTCTGCGAGGTGCCAAAAGTAGGAGTTTGGAGAAAGGGGCAAGCCTTAGATGTTACGGTATCTTCCACTCGCCGGATCGGTCTTGTTGTTTGTTATCGCATGCCTTGGATTGGCCGCTGAGACTTGGCTTTTAATCCCTGCTGGTTTGTTCGGTCTGTTGAGTTTGATTGGCCTTTATGATCTTTTCCAAACGCGGCATTCGCTTTGGCGCAACTTTCCAATCCTTGCACGGGTCCGTTGGATTGCGGAGGAATTGCGGCCCTTCTTTCGCGCCTATGCCGTTGAAAGCGAGACAGAGGGTCGCCCCTTCAACCATGAAGACAGGGCCATGGTGTATCGCCGGGCAAAGAACGTCTCCGCGGTTGAGCCCTTTGGCAGCCAGTTGGATATCGACAAGCCGCCCTATGAATGGCTGTCCCATTCCATGGCGGCGACCCACCCAATTGAAAGCGACCCACGCGTTTTGGTGGGCGCAGCTGGCACAGCGCAGCCCTATAGCGCAAGCGTCTTCAATATCTCTGCCATGAGTTTTGGATCCCTGGGGTCCAAGGCAATTGAAAGTTTGAACCGCGGCGCAGCGAAGGGCGGCTTTTACCATGACACCGGCGAAGGGGGTGTCTCGCGGTATCACAAAGCGGGCGGGGGAGATCTCGTTTGGGAACTTGGCTCTGGCTATTTTGGATGCCGCAACAAGGATGGCTCATTTGATCCGGTGCAGTTTGAAGAGACGGCTAAGCTGGACCAGGTCAAAATGATCGAGATCAAACTCTCCCAAGGCGCAAAGCCTGGCCATGGCGGTGTGTTGCCGGGCTCAAAGGTAACCCATGAGATTGCTGAGGCGCGGGGCATTGAGGTGGGCGAGACATGCCTATCGCCGCCTTACCACACGGCGTTTTCTACCCCGATCGAAATGATGCAATTCGTGGCGCGGCTGCGTGAGCTTTCTGGTGGGAAGCCCGTTGGCTTGAAGTTCTGCGTTGGCAATCGCTGGGAAGTGCTGGCGCTTTGCAAGGCGATGTTGGAAACGGGTGTGCGGGCGGACTTTCTGGTGGTGGACGGTGCGGAGGGTGGCACTGGGGCCGCGCCGGCGGAGTTTCTCGACCATGTCGGCGCGCCGCTTCGCCAAGGCCTTGTCCTGACACGGAACGCTCTTGTCGGCACGGGACTGAAGGAGGATGTGCGCCTTGCCGTTTCGGGCAAACAAATCTCAGCGTTTTCGCTCGCCAGTTCCATGGCTTTGGGGGCCGACTGGGTGAACACGGCGCGGGGCTTCATGTTTGCACTTGGGTGCATCCAATCGCTGAACTGCCACAACAATACGTGTCCGACGGGCATCGCCACCTCCGACAGGGGGCGCCAGCGCGGCCTTGTTGTGCCGGACAAGGCGGACCGGGTGTATCATTTCCACCGGAACACGGTTGCGGCGCTTATGGAGGTTGTTGGTGCCACGGGCAGTTGTCATCCAAGGGAATTGACCCCTCGCCACATCATGCACCGGGTCACCGAGGATATTGCGATGACCGCAGAGCGAGCCTATCGGCTTATACAGCCTGGTGCATTGCTCTCTGATGCAGATGAAACCCATTTGGGGTATGAATGGCGTATGGCCCAAGCTGAGAGTTTTGCACCGGCGGCCTGATGCGCGCTCTTATTTAAGCTTTTACCAGCCCAATCTCTCTTAGTCGTTCCATGAGATAGTCATGGGCCGAGATTGGCGGCAGGGCAGGTTTGGTATCAGATACGCAGCTTGGCAATGTTTCTATACGGACATCGGGGGCGAAGTGTAGGAAGAAAGGCGTTGAGTAGCGTGGATGGCTGGCTCGGCTGCTTGAGGGATTGACCACGCGGTGGGTTGTGGATGGCAGGGTTCCATTGGTTAGGCGCGACAGCATATCCCCGACATTCACGACCAGCGCGCCGGGCGGCGGGTTCACCGCAAGCCACTTGCCGGATTGATGCTTGACTTCAAGGCCCGCTTCCTCGGCACCGAGGAGAAGGGTAATGACGTTTATATCTTCATGGGCAGCTGCCCTTACGGTTCCAGGCGGCGGGGGCGTGTCTTGGGCGGGATAGTGCAGGAGCCTGAGGATAGAGTTGCCGGCGGCAACTTTGGGCGTAAACCAGTCTGCTGCGAGCCCAAGGTCCATGGCGATGGCGGACAGGAGTATCTGGCCAAACCCATCCAGGGCATCAAACAGGGCACGGGTGTGCGTGTCGAAGGTTTCGATTTCGGCGACCGACGGCGTGTCGCCCATAACGCTTTCAAAGCCTGATCCCGGCTTTGCCATGCGCCCGGTGTGCCAAAACTCTTTCAAGTCGGCATTGGACCGGCCCTTCGCATTTTCAGTTCCGAAGGGTGTGTAGCCGCGCTGGCCGCTGCCGCCCGGATCGAAGTATTGGCATTTTGCGCTGTCGGGTAGGGCGAAGAAGGCTTTGGTGTCTGTCAGGGCGTGGTCAATGACCCCTTGATCGACTGTGTGGCCTGTGATCACGGCAAAGCCCGTCTCGCGAAAGGATCGACCGAGGGCCGCAGCGAAATCTGTGGGCGCGGTGTGCCAGTCTGAAAAAGGAATGGGATCGAAATATGTAGGCATGGAAACCTGTCTACGTGAATCCGTCGACCACGAAAACGGACATTTTCGCGCATCGCCCAATGGAATATCTGCACTTTGCGTAACTATGGTTAACCGGAAAGTCTATTTTCATTAATACTCCCAAGGCTTTGGCCGGTTTACATTAACCATAAGGCAAAGATTCCGAGCGATTCTCTCCCTGTCGCCAAACGAGGCGAAATGGGTTGATGGGTCCCGGCCATAGAGATCGAAAACGATCCGACGGCCTGGGACGGGTGTTAGAAAGGGAAGTTGAAATGCCTTATTCCGATGGTCCTGTTGAATTGCCGTGTGCCGGCCTGACCGCCGATGCGCGCCATGAAGATCTTTGCCAGATGGGCCTGGTTTACTCCACAGGTCTTGGCGTTGCTGAAGATCTGGTCGCCGCGCACAAATGGTTTAACCTCGCGGCTCTGAAAGGGAACGAAGAGGCGAAGACCTATCGCAAGGACCTTGCCGATATGATGAGTTCCGAGGAATTGGCTGAAGCGCTCAAAGCCGCCCGCGAGTGGCTGAGCCTGATGAACTAATAGACCGCAAAGCGGCGGGATCGCTTAACCAGGTGTCTCGGCGGGCTTGGTGCCGAACCAGCTTTGGACGATGGCCCAGGCGGATTTCGAGCCGTCCATGGCAAGGGTCGTCGCATTGGCGGCGCGGGCGGTGAGCCCACCGCAGCGCTTCAACAGATCCGATGCCACCGAAGCGGATTCCTTTTTGACGCGGGCAAGGGCTCTCGCTGAAATGCGCTCCGCCCGATCCGGCGTCCATGCCTCAAAGCTGCGGCAGCGGTTTTTTGCCAAATAGCCGAGTTTCAGGGTCATCATCGCGTTGACTGCACCATCCATGACAGGGCCGGCGACAAGGCCGCCCATGCGCCCAAGCAGCCCCCCGATCACATCGCCGGTCATATCCGTGATGTCTTCTAGGGCCCGGCTAAGCACAACGATTGCGGCTACGTCCCGCAAAATGCGCAAACTCCCCATTAAATGCGGCCGACCAAAGTAGAGCCGCGAAATCTTGCTGACGAGATTTGCATTGCGCCATAGGACGATAAAGGCGTCGACGGTGCCGTTCATGGAAATCGCAGTGGCAACCCCGACGGCAACCGCTTCGGCATGGATCAGGCGATCGACCTCCGCGTTTAAGGCGCTGAGGCGCGCCTCAATGTGATCGTTCTCGAAGGCGGTGAGGGCGATCACCAGTGATGGAATATCATCTGCTCCTGCGCGCCTGATTTTTGCCAGCAAAGCACGTCCGGTTTCGATGTCCTGCGCGATGGGTTCCCGCTCTGCTGTGAGGCCAGGATTCTTCTTCAAGGCGGCCAAGTATTTCAGATCATATTTGAGGCGGGAGACCAGATCGGCGATCCGGGGGCTGGCGGGGTCGGCCGGGCCGTCCGGTGCTTTCGCGATGACAGGTGTTGAAAGAAAGGAGGCAAGCGGACGGCCGATCAGCAAAGCCATCACCATGCTCAGCAGGATGATAAAGGCTGCGCCAAGGCCCCAATGCACCTCCGCGAACATCTGATAGAATAGAAAGCCCTGGCCGATCACCAGAAGAAAGCCGAGCACCACCAGCGCTGAGATTGACCATTTCAGAACTCGCCAGGCGACTTGCCACTGGGCCGCAAGGTCCCATTCCATGGCCCGCCCAGACTGAGGGGTTTTCTCCGCGGTTGTCAGGTTAGCGGCCATGGTTTCGGGTCCTCTTTTCGCTATGGAAAAGAAGTATAGACCATGGATCTTGTCTAACCGAAGGCGAACGTCGCCCGTATACGCCGACGTCGCCTAAAAAATGTCGTCGCTGCCGATACCGAAGAAGATCGAGAAATCGATGGGGAGGGCCTGCCGGATGTATTGGCGAACAAACTGGTTTTCCCGCGCGATCCAGGTTTTTGAGACATAGACAATGTCGAAGCGCTGGAGCGGGCCCCAGGCGGCAAGGGCAGGGTCTTGGAGGCCGGTCCGGATATCAAATAAGGCGCTTTTCACCTCGCCGCCGGGCATACGGCGGATCAGCAAAACCTGCCGCGTATCTGAGATATCGGTGAAGCCACCTGCGAGGATAATCGCCTGGAGCGGATCGATCTGGCCGGGCAACTCGATGATGCCGGGTTTGTCCACCGCACCGCCAATGAACGCCCGCTGGGACCCAAAGCCGGTGGCGATGACATCAACCCGCGGATCGTGCAATTCCGGGGTCAGGGCGGTGATGATGCTGGTGCGGATTTCATCCACCGTTTGGCCGGATGCGAAGATTGGCCCCGTTAGCGGCATGCGTATTCTGCCATCGGGCGCGACAATAACAGTTCGGGACAATTCCGGCGCGCTTGGCACGCTGACATCGAGTGTATCACCAGGCCCAACCCGATAGGCGGGGTCTTCAACACTGCTGGTCTGCCAGGGGATTGACGGAAAATCAGATGATACGGCTGGTGAGCCGGCGCACGCGGCGGCCAAGATAGCGAGGCTGGTGGACGCATATCTAATGGCAGTCAC
>JBCBAO010000115.1:0-8120 GCA_038532405.1 Pseudomonadota bacterium
GAAGGAGAAAGCCAAGCCGAAGCCGCAACGGTCCGGCCATGTCTTCTTATTGATCGACGAGGGTGAACTTTTCCTGGAGCGCCGCCCCGAAAAGGGGCTGCTTGGGGGGATGCTCGGTCTTCCCGGCAGCGATTGGGTCGATGGCGACGTTCCGGCTTGTTCAGGCGCACCCGTGCCGGCACCTTGGGCCAGCCGGGGCGAGGTGCGCCATGTGTTTACGCATTTCGCGCTTACGCTGCAGGTCTGGCAGGGCGTGTCGCCGGAGGGCAAGCGCCCCAATGGCATTTGGGTTCCGCTTGCAGACGTGGATGGATTGCCAAGCGTTTTTGCAAAGGCCGTTCGGCTTGCTGCTTAGGTTAGGCCCATTTCGCTGCGATAGCGCCGGCGGAGAAGGTCGATTGGTGCCAAGTCCCGCTTGTGATCTTCAAAGTGCCAATAGGTCCAGCCATTGCAGGCCGGTGCCTTTTGGACTTGGGCACCCACGCGGTGGATTGAGCCTGTCGTGTCCCCGGTGGAGAGGGATCCATCAATTCGAATGCGCGCCATATGCCGGCGTTTCGGGCTGAAAAGCCTGTCGCCGGGTTTCAAAAACCCATGTTCCACAATTGCGCCGAAGGGCACGCGCGGCAGGGCTTTCTTGCTTTTTTCCGTTTCCAGCGCTTCGGCACCCACTGGTTCGATGCCAGCGAGCCTTGCCCGGGACAATTTGACGTAATCCGGGTCCTGCTCGATGCCGACATATTGGCGCCCGAGCATGCGCGCTGTCGCGGCGGTGGTGCCGGTTCCGGAAAAGGGATCAAGCACCGTATCGCCCGGGTTTGTGGTTGCAAGAAGCACCCGCTTGAGCAGCGCTTCTGGTTTTTGGGTCGGATGGGCTTTTTTGCCGTCTGCGTTCTTCAGGCGCTCTCCGCCTGTGCAAAGCGGGATAAGCCAATCTGAGCGCATTTGCGTATCGTCATTAAATGTTTTTAGCGCCTGGTAATTGAACGTCACTTTTGACTGCTCGGATTTCCCGGCCCAGATCAGGGTTTCGTGGGCGTTTTGGAAGCGTGTGCCTTTGAAATTCGGCATTGGATTGGTTTTCAGCCAGATCACGTCATTCTGGATCCAGAAGCCGGTATCCTGGAGAATTGTACCGACGCGAAAAATATTGTGATACGAACCGATCACCCAAATCGCACCATCATCTTTCAAGACGCGGCGCGCCTCGCTCATCCACTGATGTGTGAACAGGTCATAGGCATCGAAACTGTCAAACCGGTCCCAGGCGTCCGTCACACCGTCGACTTTGGACTGGTCCGGCCGTGTTAGATCGCCGCCCAGCTGAAGGTTGTAGGGTGGGTCTGCAAAAACAAGATCGACAGAACGGTCTGGCAATCGAGAGAGAATCTCTATGCAATTGCCTTCGATAATGGTGTTTTTCACAAGGTCCATGTCTCAGTCCGTTTCAAGGGTCAGCCAGTGCGAATCGCCAACACATCCCTGATTTGGTGAAGAGATCGTTACCAGGGCGAATACGCTGTCCCTATAAGCGCATATACCGAGGCTACCCCGCAGGCTCCCTGTGGACAAGTCATAGATCGAGCTGCATTTGGCGCGCACCCATGCCGCCAGCCCGAAACAAATCGGTTCGCAACGGAGGCCTCGGCTGGTTCAGGCCAAGCCGTTTGACGACCCTGGCAAACCTCTGCCCAATCAATCGCGCATATGGACCCTGGCCCTTGCCCCTTTCAAACCAGCGGGCATCATAGTCTGCCCCGCCGCGCATCTCGCGGAGGGTATTGATCACACGCGCTGCCCGGTCCGGGAAATGCTCGGCAAGCCATTCATGGAAGATATCCTTCAGATCATGGGGCAGCCGCAACAGAACATATCCCGCCCGGCAAGCTCCCGCAGTGTGCGCGGCCTCGACCAGGTTCTCGATCTCGGCATCATTCAGCGCAGGAATGATTGGCGCAGTCATGACAGCAACCGGGATACCAGCATCTGCAAGGCGCGCGACGGTTTCAAGCCTGCGGGCAGGTGTGGCTGCCCGCGGCTCCATTTTGCGTGCCAGTGTTCTGTCCAGCGTCGTGATCGAGATGCCGACACTCACCAGGCCCTTGGCGGCCATCGGCGCAATCAAATCAATATCCCTCTGGATCAATGTCGATTTTGTCAGCAGGCTGACCGGGTGGTTATGGGCACTCAGGATTTCAAGCAGAGACCGGGTCAAACCGAGATCCCGTTCTATTGGCTGATAGGCATCGGTATTGATACCGAGGGCAACAGGCCTTGGCCGGTAGCTCGGTTTTGCAAGGGCTTGGCGCAAAAGCTCTGGTCCGTTCGGCTTGAAGAAAAGCCTGCTCTCAAAATCGAGCCCAGCTGACAGCCCGTGATAGGCATGGGTTGGCCTCGCGAAGCAGTAGACACACCCATGCTCACACCCCCGAAACGGGTTGATGGACCGGTCAAAGGCAATATCGGGCGATCTGTTATGGGTTATGATCGACTTGGCTTTTTCCGCCGTTAGCGTGGTGCGTAAAGGGGCCGAGCCTTCTTCGATCGTGCCCCAACCATCGTCGAACAAGTGCTTTTCCATTGGCTCATAGCGCCCGGCGCGATTGTTGAGTGCGCCGCGCCCGCGATGCTCAAACCGCTCGCGAACGGATTGGGTCTCCATAAGGGTTACCCGGCCTTTTTTTCGAAGTTTCTGCTCGGTTCTCATGGCAACAATCCACCACAAGGAAAAGAACATAACAAGAACAAAATTGCGGAATCTGTGGATAGTCTGCCCACTCAGACCGTTTGCGAAAGGCGTCTGCGGTTCCAAAACCATAAAAGCGTGCCGGCGGTCAAAAGGCCCGCAAAGACCCAGAAGCTCGCTGATTTGCTGAGCCCATAGGCCCACAAGCCAAACGTGCAGCAAATAAGGCTCAGGCTCCACCAGAGGATTGCGGTCTGCAAATGGCCCCAGCCTGAGCGGCGCAGGGTTTGATAAGCATGGTCGCGATGGGGCTCCAGAAGGTTCAGTCCGGCGCGTGCCCGCCAGGCCAGGGTGAGAAGCACATCAATCAATATGGGCAAGGCGAGTGTTGCCGGAAACCAGATATTGCCACCCCGTGCGGCCACGAGACCAAGTGTGGCGAATGCCGCGCCGAGGAAGAGCGCGCCGGCATCCCCCGCGAAAAGTTTGCCAGGTAAATTCCAGGCGAGGAAACCGATGCAGCTGAGCCCCGCCAGAAGCGATACATCCTGCCAGATCGTGCCCGGCCCGAAGGCAATTGCAAGGGTGAACATTTGGAGCGTGGCGCAACCCACAGCCAGGCCATTCGACCCATCCATGAAATTCAGCGCATTCATATAGACAAATATCCAGAGCGCCGTGCCGCCGATGGCAAGGACGGCCGGAAGCACGAGTGTCGAATCCGCGATTGGGAAGAACACTGTTTCCGCCCTTACGCCGAAACAGGCTGCCACAATTGCTGCCATCGCAAGGCTTCCGAATTTCAGCGGTGTTGAAACGGGCCGGGCGTCGTCCAGGGCTCCAAGGATTAAGACGAACAGGCAAAGGCTGAAGGCGGCAACCAATCCAGGCTCCAATCCCATTTGCGTCGACCCAGCCGGCCAGATCGCTTTCAGTGCCAGCGCTGCAAAGAGACTGGCAGCAATCGCAAGCCCGCCCGATGTTGGGACCGGCGCGGGCTGGTCTTTACGTCCCCCGTCCGGCGCGTCCTTGGGGGCCATATGGATGAGTGCCCAGCAAAAAACCGCAGACAGGGCGGGGGCTGCGGCGAGTATAGCAAACGGCAAACCCACCCCTAGCTGCCAATTCCAAGATCAGTTGCGGCGATCCACCAATCCGGTTGTTTCCTTTTCAAAATCGCCTGGGCATCCTGGGCGGCTGCCAGTGTGTCGAACAGCGCAAAACACGTCGCGCCGGAGCCGGACATTCGGGCAAGCCGCGCCCCTGGAAGGGCTGTCAGGGCACGAAGCGCCCCAGCGATTTCAGGATGGCGTGCCATCGCTGGCGCTTCCAGGTCATTATAAGTCGTCCCAAGCCATATGATTAAGTCCGATAGGCTCTCCATGGCTGGAGGGGAGGTTTCTTGAAAATCAGCGCCGCCATCGGCTGCGTCGAATGTCCGGAAAATCGGGCCTGTTGGGCAGGCAATGCCGGGGTTTGCAAGTATAGCCGGAATGGAAGTCGGCAGCGAAATAGGGGTTAGGCGTTCGCCTTCGCCGCGCATCATAACGGGCGTTGCACTGAGGCAGGCCGGCACATCCCCGCCAAGCTTCGCGGCCAGCATATAGAGATGCCGGGTATCCTGCGGGCCGTTCCACATATTGTTCAGCAGGTTCAACGTCGCCGCCGCATCGGAGGAGCCGCCACCGATACCCGCCGCAATGGGCAAATGTTTCACCAGAGTGATGCGCGCGCCGGCATTGGTTTCCAGTATCGTTCGCAAACCGTGCGCGGCCTTGAAGACAAGGTTCTCGCCAATCGGGCCGCAAGCTTCTGCGTGGGGGCCGATTACGCCCACCTGCAGACCATCGGCGGGTTCCACTGTAATACGGTCAGCGGCTTCCGGCCCTGCGAAAACGGTGAGGGAATCCAGCGGATGACGCCCGTTTGGCTGAACCGAGCCGACATGGAGGGTCAAATTCACCTTAGCAGGGGCAAGCGCGGTCAGAAGCATTGGCCCGCATCCTCCGAAAACTCAAAATGATGTTAAGCTGTTTTCGCTTAAGGCGAGCCTGCCCGGTCTGGCAAGGCGCTGCCTTGCGCAAGCAGCGCGCCGGCGTCGTCCAGGCCGGTTTCCAGCTTCGCCTCTAGAAGGGCTGTTTCGCTACTGTCCGGATCCAGGCGGAGTGCGCGTGTCCACTGAAACCCGGCTTCCAGCTTGCGGCCGACACGCCAATACGCATCGCCGAGGTGATCGTTCAGAACTGGTTCTCCAGGGGAGAGTTCAACGGCGCGTTCCAAGTGTGTCACGGCTTCTTCATAATGGCCAAGCCGGTAATAGGCCCACCCCAGGCTGTCGACGATAAAGCCGGCATTTGGCCTCAGCTCAACGGCCTTCTGGATCATGCTGAAGCCTTGTTCCAGGTTTTCGCCGCGATCGATCCAGGAATAGCCAAGATAATTGAGGAGTGCCGGTTGGTCAGGCGCAAGGTCCACTGCCGCGAGTAGATCGGTCTCCGCGTCGCGCCATTGGCCGAGCCGCTGGCGTGCAGCACCGCGGGCATACAATATCCGCCAATCGCTAAGATTGGCCTGTGCATCCGCTTCGATCACTTCACTAAAGATCCGTTCGGCATCCTCCAATTGGTCGAGCGACCGGAAGAGATCCCCGAGCTGTATTTTCAAGTTTCGATCCGGTGAGGCCGTGAGTGCGGTTTTTGCCGTTTTCAGGGCTTCGTCATTTCTGTTTTCCCGTCGAAGGACCCAGGCAAGCTGGCCACGTGCCGTGGCGAAGAAAACGGATGTTTCCGGCACAGTTTCCAGCATGGCGATGGCATCCTGCCGTCTATCGCCCTTGTCGAGCGCGTCGCCCCACAGGGTGCGGGCAACGTGCAGATCCGGGTCCAAGTGCAAAGCCAGCGCGAAATAGACGCCTGCCAGGTCGTTGCTCGTCTGGGAGGCGAGCGCTGCGGCGGGCATGTAAACGGCGAGGGCTGCCCCGTCTTTTATTGTCGGCCGGGGCAAGGTGAGGGCCTCACCCTCTTCGAGCTTGTTTTTGAGGGCCTCAATTGAGGCATTCTGGCCTATGGTCGCGGAGAAGATGGTCAGAATATCCAGGGCGTCGTTTGGCCGTCCGGCCCGTGCCAGCAGTCGGGCCTGGTATTCGGTGGTGACAGCCAGCCTCACGCCGTTTTCCCACAGCAAGTCCAGCGTGTCCAACGCCTCTTGATCTTGTTCGCCGTGGATTTGCATTATGGCCCTGGTCGCAAGTACGAGGCCATCGAGTAGAAGGTCACCACTGCGCGTTTCAGCAAGCAAAGCGTCTGCAGCGGCCAGACCATCGCGGTCCAAAACCGCCCAAGCCCGAACCCCTTGGGCGATTATGTCATTGAATTGGCTGGATGTTTCGGCAGATAGCAATCTCGAGGAATCGCGGCTGCGCCCGTCGGCAAGGGCTGCAATTCCTGCCGTCAGTCGTGGCAGTGAGCTTTCCGAAAGCACGCGGTCCGGCGCTTCCTTGGCGATATCGATACCGCCTTTTGGGTTACCCGAGATCAGAGCGGTAAAAACCGCACGCTCCAGCAGGTCGGTATCAAACGGGTTATCCCGAACAGCTTCCCGATAAGCCGATGCCGCGACCGAAGGGTCATTCGTTAAAGACGCATAGCGCCCCCGCAGAAATTCCGAGTATGACCGCGCAACTGCATTCCGCTCAAGTTCAAGCGCCCGCTGCTCAAAAGTGTCCCCCACCTTCGAGCCGACCGCACACCCCGCCAAAATCACCAACCCCAGCATGTACTGGGCAGCCCTGAAACCTAACATGGCGCTAGTCTCACAGCTTGCTCAGTGCAGGGCAAGATAGCATGCGCAGGCAAGCATGGGATATGACAGCCGAGACCGATCATTCGGCGATCAGATGTCCCGCTCATCAACCTCGCCGTCAGCTCCGAGCGAGATAGACGGTAAGGGTTGTGATTCCGGAGCCGGTTCGGTGATCCCGTTTTCCAATTTATCGAGAATAAGGGTCTTCACACGCACGGGCGGGTAGACTTCCAGGGCATCTTGCCAGGCCTCGCGGGCCGCTTCGCGGTCGCCAAGATGCCATTGGATATCCCCGAGATGGTCTTCGATTTCCCAGTGGCGCTCTGGCAGAAGCTCTTGCCGTGATGCCTCGATAAAGCGCAACGCCCCTTCTAAGTCACCGAGTTTAAAACGCGCCCATCCGAAACTGTCGCGGATATAGGGATTGTAACGGGCAAGGGTGCTGGCTCTGGCAAGCACTTTGTAACCCTCTTCATACTTATCGGTATGGCTGACGAGGTAATACCCAAGTGTATTCAGCATATAAGGGTCGTTTGGGCGGCCCAGTCGCTCCGTTCTGAGAATCCGGAGAGCCTCCTTGTGTTCGCCGAGCTCGCCGAGCAGCGCTGTCAGGTACATTCGCCTGTCATGGGTGTTGTCCAGCCGCAAGGCTTCACGCGCAAAGGGGAGGGCTTCCTCATAGCGTGCAAAATGCTGAAGGGCTTCGGCGGCCGCCGTGTTTGCGATTGCTTTTTCTGAAGGATTTTCAGCAATTTCGAGCGCTTCTGTCGTCAAAGACAGAGCCGTCGCATCATCACCGAGGAAGGAGTAAAGACGTGAAGCCCTGACAATATTCCCAATGCGGTCTTCCTCTGGAGCTTCCAGCGCAATTGCGCGGTCGAGCGCTTCGCGCGCAGCTGGCTGATCCTGTTTCAGTAGAAGTGACAAAGCGGCCGACATACCAAGGTCTGGCGTCGGTTTCGGCGCGGCCAGGGCGACTGCCGCGGCACCATCGTAAAAGGCATCCCTATGGAGGCCGGAGACAACAAGGGCACGCAGATCTTCATCTTCAGGGGACAAAAGCAGCGCAACCTGGTCCAATGAGGATTTGGTCTTATCAAAGCCTGTCACGCGCACACCGCGGCTCGCGCCTTCGTAAACGCGCTGCTGGTACATTGCGAGGCTGATATCGGTCAGCGTTCGCGCAAGTGCGGTGCGGACCGTGAGCATTTCATCATCCAAGCCCTCGCCATCCTCCAGGGATGACAGCGCTGCCGCATAACGCACGGCCTGCTCGGGTTCAGCTTCGGCGAGGCGTCTGTAGACGTCCTTTGCTTCTTCAATCCGCCCAAGCCGGCGCAGCAACAGAGCGCGACGCGCAATGATGGTTTGCACATGGGCGAAATAAATCCCGGTAATGTCGAAGTCATGCTCTGGGGCAGTAATGTCCCCCGGCGTCAGCGACGCATAGACTGCGAGCGCTTCGTCCGTTCGGCCGAGGCCCTCCAAAAGCGACGCAAGTGATAAATCGGACGTGAGCCCGGGCAACCCTTGTGCCGCGCCGCGGTGGGCGTCCACTGCGGCGTCGGACGCGCCTTCTGATGCGAGAAGCCAGGCATTCACATAGGCTGAAAGCGCGCTTTCTTCGCCATCA
>JBCBAO010000116.1:0-8095 GCA_038532405.1 Pseudomonadota bacterium
GCGGCATTTCGAGGGCGATCTGGTACGCACAATTCTAGCCGATGAAATCAGCCCGGACAGCTGTCGCCTTTGGGATCTGGAAACCCAGGAAAAGATGGATAAGGACCGGTTTCGCCGGGATCTCGGCGGTGTTACCGAAGCCTATGCGGAAGTTGCACGCCGCCTTGGTATCATTCGTGATTCAGGGGATGGTGCAGACATTGTCGATTTTCGCGGCCCGGCGAAATAAACGACACATTCAACGCGTTCCCATCCCTTTAAGAGTGCGCTAAGGCAGGGCCAGTTCGCGAACGGGAGACGATTCTATGAAAGCTGTTGTCCATATTGGGCTCAAGCCGGGCGTCCTCGACCCCCAAGGCAAAGCCGTTGCCGATACGTTGGGACGCATGGGTTATGGCGAGGTTGCATCCGCGCGCATCGGCAAGGTTATCGAACTGGATCTGGGTGCAGATGGATCGGCTGAAAGCGCAAAAGAGCGCGTGACCGAAATGTGCGAGAAGCTCCTCGCAAATACGGTAATCGAAACGTATCGGATAGAAGTTCTAACGTGATCAGCCCGGCGGTTTATCCGCCGCCGAGCTGCTCCTCGACGGTCTCCGATCCACTCTGGAGACCTTTTCCAGCCGCTTCGATATCCTCGCCCAGCCCATAGATCGTGTTGCAGCCGGCAAGCGCGACACACACCACAGCAGCAATGGCTCCAAGAACTGTTTTACGCATGGATAGATACCTCCGGCTTAAGTGTCACCGTCGTCGTCATTTTCCCCGGTAATTTCATCTTGCACACCTTTGCCAGCGGCCGTGATATCTTCACCGATGCCTTGAACGGTATTGCATGCGGCCAATGCGACGACGGCACCAGCGGCCAGAAGAAGTTTTAAAGCGTCTTTCATGGAATAGTCCTCTTTCGTTGCGCAATGCCGTGGGAATGACCTTAAACCCCCGCTGTTTCAAGTCCTCTTTCGCTCACGACTGCTCGATAGACTGCCCGGGATGGGGTCATCCCTATCGGGCGATTTCAAGGCGAAGGCGTGATCTAACAGGATACACTACAAAAAAAGGCCTTGGATAAGCTCCGGCGAGAGAGCGTTTCCAAGGCCGACTGGTGTCCCCTGAAATCCGTCAACGGTGTCCCCCACCCGGACTTCATGATTTAGGATATAGACACTAAAAGCTGCCAGGTCTTGACTTAGGCGGTCAAACCTCTTGACATTTGAGGACATTTTCGGACCCACAGCGCGGATATTCTGGTCCAAGCGCTTGGCAAACCAGCATATCTTATCAACGTGCCTGTTGCGACTGAGACATGATTGCAACGATTTCGGGCAAACTTGTGCATAAGCAAGGCCATTTGCCCCTCCGGACTTGACGTTTTCGGCCACAATTCATGATAAATCCGGTCACTCCAATGATGCCTGACGTATACGGACATCCTCAATGATGAGCAAAACGCCCCCTCTGCCACATAGCGATGTCTCAAACGAACATCTGACCGTTTCGTCCGCTTATCTGAAAAGCGCCTATACAGCTTGTCTTGCGCGGGGGTGCCCGGCCGACGCCCTGGACGCGTTGATTGCGGGCGGCCCAAAATCCCTGGACAATCCGACAGCGAGATTTCCGAATAATATCCTGAATGACGTGCTGTTCCTGGCCGAGGAGCTTACCGGAATAACGGGTATGGGCATTCATTTTGGCCAGAACATCCGCCCGTCGACTCTTATGGATATCGGGTATGCGCTGCTGTCGTGTGACAACCTTGCCGATATGATCGCGTTCAACCGAAAATATCAGCCACTGACCCAACAACTTGCTACCGGCCATTTGGAGATAGACGGCAAAACCGCCCATCTGATCTGGACCCCCGCCGATGAAAATGCGGAGTATCAGCGGCCGATTACCGAAAGCGCCATGGCAGGCTATGCCTTTTTCGGGCGTTGGGTGACCTGGGACCCCGAGCTTCAGATCGAAGAAATACATATGCGCCACGCAGAACCGGAGGATATGTCGGTTTATAATCAGGCGTTGCCTTACAAATTGACGTTTGAGGCCGAGAAGAACATGGTCGTGGCACCGACAGAACTGTTCCGCCGCCCACTCCCGCAGGCAAATCCAGAACTTGTAAAGATTTTGGCGGAGCGCCTAGACCGGGCACTCGACGCCCTGAAACAACCCCTATCGGTGGAGCAGGAAGCTTTTGCCTGTGTTCAATCCATGCTGCGCGATGGTGCGCCAACGATTATCCGCGTTGCCGAAACACTCGGATCGACCGAACGGACGTTGCGCCGGCGATTGTCGGACGAAGGGGTCACTTTTCGCGATGTTCTGGAGGCCGCACGAAAAGATGCATGTGACCTCTATCTCAAGGAAGGGAAACGCTCGGTGGCAGACCTTGCCTTGCTCCTTGGCTATAGCGAGCAAAGTGCGTTCACGCGTGCCTTTAAAGGGTGGTTCGGCATGCCGCCTTCGCAATATATCAAGCGATGATCCACGACAGCTCTCCACAAAACCGGCGACTCGTTGGTAAGGAGTGATTATGAAAACAGCCATTATTGTCTTTCCAGGGTCCAACTGCGATCGGGACGCTGAAACCGCCCTCCACCAAGCCACCGGGCAGGCACCTGCCATGGTCTGGCATAAGGACGGTGAGATCCCACCAGAAACCGATCTTGTGATGATCCCGGGCGGCTTTTCCTATGGCGACTATCTGCGTTGCGGTGCAATGGCTGCAAACTCCCCTATTATTCAGCAATTGCATGACCATGCAGACAGGGGGGGATATGTCCTGGGGATTTGCAATGGCTTTCAGGTTCTCACGGAAACTGGCCTTTTGCCCGGGGCCCTGGTGCGCAATGCCTCGTTAAACTTCGTCTGTAAGCCCCAAGGCCTGAAAATTGAAAGCGCGAATACGGCTTTTACATCAGCCTATGCTGGACAGGATGAAATTGTCGTTCCGATTGCCCACCATGATGGCAACTACATCGCCGAAGATGCGACACTGGATCGCCTGGAAAATGAGGGGCGCGTCGCTTTTCGGTATGCGGGTGATAACCCCAATGGTTCGGCCCGCGACATTGCGGGTATCCTTTCTGAAAACGGCCGGATCCTCGGTATGATGCCGCACCCTGAACGGGCCATTGGCGGCCATGAGGGCGGAACCGACGGCAAAGGCGTGTTCGAGAGCCTTCTAGGGGCAATCTAAGCTGGCTTTTGCAAAACCCGCTTAGTCTTCGATAAGGGAGAAGGCCGCATCCATGGCCGGATCGCGGCCAGCTGCAATATCAGCAGCGGTTTCTTCAACTTGAACATCGGGAATAACCCCACCATCATGCTGTGGTTCGACGGGAAACTGCCCGACCATGGGAAGATCAAACTCGATGCCGGAAACGGGGAGCGTCGTAAAGAAAAAGCCGTCGCCATTAATCCCGCGCCGATTGCCCCCCGTGGGCGTACCCACCAGTTTCATCCGTCCGGAGGCCTGGGCAATATAGGCAAATGTGAAGGCGGCCGAACTGTTTGTCGGACTGGTCAGCAACACCGTGGGGACATCAATCGGATCGCCGCGGGGCGCGAGCCGATCAATCGATTGGGGTCTCGGCAGAGCGTAGAAGCCGTGGCCAACCGCTTCGGCTCGCTCGCCTACGGAATAAAAACTTGAATCCCATGTGTTTACATGGGGACGTAAAGCCTCGGGGAATGTACGGAACCTGACCAGCCGGCGTATATCCGGCAGCGGGACGGGATCCCGGATGAGCCGTGTCAGGAGCTGTATCCCAACTTTGATATCACCGCCTTCGTTCCGTCGATTGTCTACAATCAGACCCCGCAGACCAATTACGTCATCCAGCTTCCCTTCAAGCCAGTCCTGCCAATCCCAATCGAAACTATAAGTCGACCAGCTCGGCATGGTCAGTATGCCGATATCCCGGCGAACCTCAAAGCTCCAGGATGGCCCGTCCCCTTTGATTATCTCAGGAGAGGCATCGCGCATCGCCTTTCTGGCTGCAAGATCCAGGGCCGGCCCATTAACCGATATGGCCCTTCCATCCGGTAAAATGGCTCTGAGCCGATGTACGCCATCTTCTGGCGCGCCATATACCAAGCCATGGAAGACATCGAAGTACTCAATGCGCGCACGGTGCTGAACCTCAAGCAGAGCTATCCGCTTGCCAAGGGCTGCACCATCCGCACGCGTATAGGGTAAGAGCTGCTGCAGCATCCGCTCAGGTGCAACGCCATTTATATCGGTAATGATCGCGCCCGAAGGAAGGTTCAGACCGGATAGGCTACGCGTGATAACCATTTGCCCATCGACCCAGCGGAAGGCGAAGGGCAAGCGCGTTTTTCGATTGAAAAGGGCCTCGCTGACAGCCTCAGACTGGTTGTAGAAGTTTGCATAGGTGTGCCCACAGCGAAGCTTTGACAGAAACCGCGACAAGACCAGATATCGCTCGTCCAACGCCTCGGTCGCCGCATATTCGCTTTCAAAAACGGTGAGTGCAGCATCAAGGGCAGCGGGGTTGAGATATCGAAGGGCACCGGGATGAATATCGAGAGCCGCCCGCAAAACGTCAAAATCCTCGCGAATGTCGCCATCACTGGCAGCGGCGACCTTCGGCAAGACTGCCGACGCACCTGCCATGGCAGAGAGTTTAAGGATCTGGCGACGATGAAAAGCGGGCATCGGTTTGAAACAGGTTCGGTTTGATTCGGTGGGTTATGAACTCACTTGCAGCGACTGGACTCAATTATCGACCCCTTTGCGCGAAGCGCAAGCCTTGATCACCCGAACAGTCCTGACGATTGGTTTTTCCTGAGCGGAATCTGAAGGACCAGTGGAAGCAAGACACTAACTTTGAATTACAAAGTTTTCTGTTTACAAAACTTATACTTTGAATTACAAAGTGTTTGGCAAAACGAAAGGACGCCCCAATGAACCGCGTTATTCCACTCATCACCGGCCTCACTGTGCTCACATCAACGGCCCTGGCCGAACCTGTCTCCGTCACACTGGAAGGCGTCGAAGCCCGCGGCGGCATTCTCTATGTTGGCGTGCAAACCGAAGATCAATTCATGCAACAAGGCGGCATCGCCGGGGATATTATCCGCGAGCCTACCTCTGGAACGCTGACATTTGACTTCGACCTGCCAGAAGGCACCTATGCCCTGTCGGTTTGGCACGACATAGACAGCGATGATCAATTTGATGTGGACGAAACAGGTCGCCCGACCGATGGCTGGGCCATGATCAATGGAACAAGCCTGCGAGGCGAACCGCGATTTTACGATGTCAGTTTTACAGTAGATAGCGACGGTGCCACTGTCTCTGAGGCAATGATTTATCCAGCCCCTTAAGCCCCGGAAGATTCAAGGGCTCAAGGCCTCCATACGCCTTGAGCCCCTCATCGACGGCGTGCGACCATCGAGCAAAGTGGTTGGCCATAGCTATCCCAATGCATCAAAGCTCTATACAGGCTGGCGACTCGGACCCGAAACCGCTAAACGGCAAGGATGATTGACCAAACACAGATTCTCGCTGCCCTAAAGACAGAACAAACGGTAAGCCAGGCGGCCGAACATGGCATTAATCGCGAAGAGTGGGACCGGCTCGTCTCCCGCCTCGGCCGAGTGCCCAATCTGGTTGAACTCGGTATTTACTCGGTGATGTGGTCGGAACATTGCTCCTATAAATCTTCACGGCGGCATCTGTCTAAATTTCCGACAAAGAACGAGTATGTCATTCAAGGCCCTGGCGAAAATGCCGGTGTTATTGATATTGGCGACGGTCAGGCCGCCATTTTCAAGATGGAGAGCCACAACCACCCCTCCTACATTGAGCCCTACCAGGGCGCAGCGACAGGCGTTGGCGGAATCCTGCGGGATGTCTTTACGATGGGGGCACGGCCCATAGCCCTCGTGAATGCCCTGCGCTTTGGAGATCCCGATCATCCAAAAACCCGCTCGCTTCTTGCTGGCGTCGTTGCAGGTATTGGTGGCTACGGAAACTGTGTCGGTGTGCCAACCGTTGCAGGGGAAACGCAATTCGACAAGGGATACAACGGCAATATTCTGGTGAATGCCATGGCCGTCGGCCTCGCCGATCAGGACAAGATTTTCTATGCCCGCGGCGCAACCCCAGGAAATCCAATCTTCTATGTGGGCTCAAAAACGGGGCGCGACGGCATCCATGGGGCGACCATGGCATCCGCCGAATTTTCCGAAGGCGACGAGGAAAAGCGCCCAACGGTACAAGTCGGTGACCCATTCACAGAGAAATTGTTGATTGAGGCTTGCCTGGAATTGATGGCGACCGATGCGATCCAAGCGATACAGGATATGGGAGCGGCAGGCCTAACCTCTTCGTCGGTGGAGATGGCCGACAGCGGCGGCGAAAATGGCGAAGGCATCGGCGTCCGCATGGACCTTGATAAGGTGCCCCAGCGCGAGGACGGCATGACGGCCTACGAAATCATGCTGTCGGAAAGCCAGGAGCGTATGCTCATGGTGCTCTATCCCGACAAAATCGACATCGCAAAGCAAGTCTTCAAAAAGTACGATCTCGATGCAGAAGTGATTGGCGAGACGACAGATACAGGCCGTCTTCAGCTCATCCAGTTCGGTGAAACAGTCTGCGATATTCCCGTCACGCCGCTGGCCGATGATGCGCCGAACTATGACAGGCCGTGGACTGAGCCAAAGCCGCGCACCCCGCTCGATATATCGAGATATCCTGAGCCTGAGAATTATGGTGATGTGCTCCTCAAGCTGATGTCATCGCCGGACATGGCATCGAAACGTTGGGTTTGGGAACAGTATGACCGCCACGTCATGGGAGATACGATCGATAGTTCCCAAAGCATGGGCAACGCCGCCATCGTGCGTATACACGGCACAAACAAAGCGCTCGCCATCACCTCCGACTGCAATCCACACTATGTTGCGGCGGATCCATATGAAGGTGGGAAGGCCGTTGTTGCGGAGGCTTATCAAAACCTCTCGGCCGTCGGCGCAAAGCCGATTGCGATTACGGACAATCTCAATTTCGGCAATCCCGAACGGCCGGAAATTATGGGCCAGTTTGTGAAAGCCGTCGAAGGCATGGCGGAGGCCTGCCGTGCACTCGATTTCCCCGTCGTGTCAGGGAATGTGTCGCTCTACAACGAAACCGATGGGGTGGGCATACCGCCAACACCTGTCGTGGGTGGAGTTGGACTGATCGAGGACGTGTCGAAAATAGCGACCCTCAAAGGCGCGCAACCTGGCGATACTCTGATCCTGATCGGGGAGACCGAGGGGCATTTAGGGGCCTCTCTATACGCTCGGGAAATTCTCGGGCTCCAGGACGAAGCTGCCGGCCCACCGCCGGCTGTAGATCTGGAGGCTGAAAAGAAGCATGCAGATTTTGTGCGAGACCTGATCGAGCGCGAGCTCGTAAATGCTGTGCACGACATCAGCGATGGCGGCATTGCTTGCGCAGCAGCTGAGATGGCGCTTGCGAGCGCGTCGGGCATCAGGTTTGCGCCGGGTTGGTCCGAGAGCACTGTTTTGTTCGGTGAAGATAGCGGTCGATATCTTCTTGCTGCGCCTCTTGCGGGCGTAGAGGTGTTGAAGCAAGCTGCTGCTGCGGAAGTCAAAGCAGTTCAGATTGTTGACGTGTTGGATACGGACGAAATCAGCTTTGGCGACGGTCCGGTGCTCACCCTCTCGCGCCTGCGCGATGCCCACGAAAGCTGGTTGCCGGCTTATATGGCGTCCGTCGACTAGGCCGCCCGTCAATCGATCACGAACCTGCGTGCAAGATGACACCATCTGTGATTGGTCGCGCATCGTGAACACGCACATATCCTGCGCATAACAAATGCTGATGGGATCCGGGAATGAGACAGGCCTTCACGCTTAAAAACCTAGCGCTATCCTTTATTCTGGCGGCAAGTGCGTCGGTCAGTTTTGCCGCAACGACGGATCTTTTTCCAACGGAAAGTCTGCTCAGCCATATCCGCGCTTGGATCGAATTAAGCAGTATTGAGCAGATAGAGTTTGTGCGTTTTACTTGGCCGACTTTCGCTTGATCGGCCCTCAGACCAACCCATTCGCGAAT
>JBCBAO010000117.1:0-8078 GCA_038532405.1 Pseudomonadota bacterium
GAGACGCTCAACCGCCGTGGGCGCCCACTCGAGGAGCACGAGCTCACGCTGACCCACCTCGTGCGGCTCGCCGAGACCGAGAAGCAGCATGTCGTCGGGGGGCGGCATCACGAGCTTGAACGATCCGTCATCGTTCGGCAACAGCTTTAATTTTGCCAATTTCGACACATCAGACATTGAACGGATAGAAGTGCTGCGCGGGGCCCAGTCCACGCTTTATGGATCCGATGCGATCGGCGGCGTGATCAATATCGTTACCAAGGATGGCAGGGACGGATTTGGCGGTGACGTTTTTGTAGAGGGCGGTTCCTTCGGCACATTTCGCGGGGCCGCGAGCTTGCTCGGTGGCAATGATATCGCTTCCGGCAGGATTACCGTTAGCGGGATCACGACAGGTGGTTTTTCTTCGGCCGACGAAGCCAACGGCAACACCGAGGATGACGGTTTTGACAACATCACCGTATCGTCAAAGGGCCGGTTCCAGCCACTTGAGAATCTCGTCTTTGACGCCGTGGTGCGGTATCAGAACAGTGAAAATGAATTCGACGGGTTTGACTTCGTGACCGGCGCAGCAGACGCTGACGAAGTCGGTGAAACGGAAGAAGTGTCGGTCGCCGGATTTGCCACCCATACGCTTCTGGATGGCAAGCTCGAAAACCGCCTGTCAGTCAGCTATCTTCTCAATGATGAAGTGAACCTCTCTGATGGCGTGCCATCCTTTGATTCAGAAGGGACGCGCGTTTCGGTGGAGTACCAGGGAACCGTTCGCCCGGCAGACTGGATTACCATTATTGGCGGTGCTGAATATGATCGCCAGGAAGCCCAGACGCTTGTCGGATTTGGAGGCAATCAGGAGATTGATACGACGAGCGTTTTTGGCCTTGTCCAATTGCAGCCGCTGCCTTTTGTAACGCTGAATGCCGGCGTGCGCCATGATGCGAGCCCCGACTTCAGCAATGAGACCACTTTTAGCGTTTCTGGCGTTGTCGAAGTGCCGCAAACTGGAACCCTGTTTCGAGGTAGCTACGCCGAAGGATTTCGGGCTCCGACAGCCGGTGAATTTGGATTTAACCCGGACCTGTTCGCCGAATTCAGCGATGGTTGGGATATTGGCCTGGAGCAACCATTGCTCGATGGCCGCGCGCGGTTCACGGTGACCTATTTCGACCAAACGATTGATGATTTGATCGCCTTTGATCTTGCTGCCTTTACCTTCGTCAATATTCAGGAGTTCACATCTGAAGGTGTTGAGGTCGCGCTCGATGCGCGGGTGACGGACTGGCTTACGATCAATGCGGCCTACACCCATACGGACGCCGTGAACCTATCGACGGAAATAGCCGCCGGTAATCAACCCGATGATCGCTTCACGGTGGAGTTTTCAGCTGAGCCAACGGACCGTCTCTCCTTATCTCTTGGGATCACCTATAATGGCGAGGAAGAGGATGGCGCAGCCATATTGGATGATTTCGTCCTCTTGAATCTTAGGGGAGCTTATCAATTAAACGCGAATCTTGAAGTCTTTGCCCGGATCGAGAACCTGACGGACGAAGACTATCAGGACAATTTTGGCTTCGGAACAGCTCCGATTTCAGGCTTTGGAGGCATACGCGCGAAATTCTGATGGTAGGGGTCAGCGGCATGTCTAGGGCATTTGCAGCGGGTGTGTGCCTTACGGCTGGCATGCTGCTCTCCAGCTGTGGTTCTGACAATAAAGAGGCCTTAGTGGCGGACATCACTGTCGACCGCCCCATGCGGATTGTCAGCCTGGATTACTGTGCGGACCAATATGTTCTGAAACTGGCTGACCGCGAGCAGATACTGGCCATCTCTCCGGATGCCGTGGAGGATTTCTCCTATATGCGAGATGCTGCGCAAGGCGTGCCTTCTGTTCGGCCTATCGCAGAGGATGTGCTTATATTGAAACCTGATCTCGTTGTGCGTGCCTATGGTGGCGGCCCAGGGGTTTCATCCTTTTTCGAGCGCGCCGGTATACCTGTTTTGCAGGTCGGTTGGGCATCTCGCGTGGATGGCGAGGAAACCGGGTCTATTCCCAACCTGATTCAACATATGGCGGCTGGGTTGGGTCATCCTGTTCGGGGTGAGGCGCTTATTGCAGATTTTCGCGAGCGCCTTGGTGCCATTGGCGAGGGGAATGGCGGCAAAGCTGCGCTTTACATGACCCCGGCAGGCGTTACCACGGGTCCAGGGTCTCTGATCCATGAAATGCTCTTGGCGGCCGGTTTGGAGAATTTTGAGGAGCAGCCAGGCTGGCGGTCGCTTCCCCTTGAGCGACTTGCCTATGAACAGCCCGATCTTGTGGCTGCTGCCTTTTTCGAGACTTTGACCAATCATCCCAACGCTTGGAGCGCGGCACGGCACCCTGTTGCCAAGGCGCAGATTGCAAGTCCGGATACCGTACCAATTGATGGGGCTTGGACCGCCTGCGGCGGCTGGTTCATTCTGGACGCGATCGAAGCGTTGGCAGAAGGGGGCGAGCCATGACTGCCAGGCAGGATTGGCTGATACCGGGACTGGCCGCAACCAGCGTTCTGGCGATTTTCGCGGCGTGTCTCCTTGGCTCTACACCTCTGCCCGCTGATCGTGTCATCGCGGCCTTTTTTGGGGGAGCAGAGGCAGGCGACCGGTTGGTGGTCTGGTCGATCCGGCTGCCGAGGGCGCTTGCCGCCTTCATTGTTGGCGCGGCTTTGGGGCTGAGTGGGGCCGCTCTACAGGGCTTATTGCGCAATCCGCTTGCTGAACCCGGTGTCCTTGGCGTGTCTGCAACAGCGTCTCTCGCGGCAACATTTGTGCTCTATTATGGGCTTGCTGGCCTTAGCGCATGGATTATGCCCATCGCGGCAATTCTCGGGGCCCTGGCCGCTACCTCGCTCCTGGCCATCGCAGCTATTCGCACGCAGTCGGTCGTTACGCTTATTCTTATAGGCGTCGGGCTGTCGAGTTTTGCCGGCGCTTTGATGAGCCTTTTTATGAACCTGGCCCCGAACCCATTTTCCCTTTCCGACATGGTCAACTGGATGCTCGGATCCGTCGCCAATCGCAGCTTTGACGAGATTATGCTTGCTTCGCCATTTCTTGTTGCTGGAGGCGCTATACTGCTCGCAACGCGGCGCGGGCTTTCAGTCCTTACGCTTGGCGAAGAGGCTGCGAGCGGAGTTGGCTTAAATCTCCGCCGTCAACGCATCGCCACAGTGCTGGGAGCCGGCTTGGCCACAGGGGCTTCGGTGGCGCTGGCCGGAGCTATTGGGTTTGTCGGCATCGTCGCGCCGCATTTGGTTCGCCCATTTGTTGACCATGATCCAGCGCGTTCGCTTATTCCTTCGGCGCTCCTGGCCGGGCTAATACTCGTGATTGCCGATATCGGTGTTCGGATCATTCCAACGGATAGTGAACTGAAACTCGGCGTTGTCGCAGCACTGATCGGCGCTCCGATATTTGTCTGGATCGCTATGCAAAGGCGAGCTGTTCATGACTGAACTGATCGTTGAAGACCTTACCGTAAAGGCGAAGGAGGCAGTGCTGGTCGACGCAGCGAACGTCCGCTTGGCTCCGGGGGAGCTCGTCGCCCTGCTCGGGCCAAACGGTGCCGGTAAAACGAGCCTGCTGCGCGCGAGCCTTGGCATTGACGTGCCGGCTTCCGGAACGGCAACGCTAGGCGGAGAGGATACTTATGGTTTGGATCCTATTCGCCGTGCGCGAAGTATTGCCTATCTGCCTCAAATTCGGCCGCTCGCCTGGCCAAACACGGTTCGCGATGTCGTGGCCCTCGGCCGATTTAGCCATGGTGCCGCCATCGGCCGGCTGAAAGGCTTGGATGCTGAGGTCGTTGATCGTGCGATTGCGGCTTGCGATCTCACCGGCCTTGCCCATCGCCGATCCGACACGTTGTCCGGTGGTGAGCTTGCCCGCATGCATTGTGCCCGCGCTTTTGCTGCTGAAGCGCCCCTCCTGATTGCAGACGAGCCGACCGCGGCACTCGATCCGCGCCATCAATTCCGTATTCTTGACCTCATCGCAGAATTTGTGAAGCAGGGCGGGGGTGCGCTTGTCGTGCTGCACGATATCAGTCTGGCTGCGCGCTATGCCGCTCGTCTCATCTGGATGAAACAGGGCCGTATTCTCGCCGATGGTCCACCATCCGAGACTTTGACGACCGAACGCCTGGAAGAGGTCTATGGCGTGCGTGCCCGTGTCGATGGACTAAGGGTCGAAATGGATGGTTCGACATGACGGCCAGGGCTCTCATGCTGCAGGGAACTGGGTCCGATGTTGGCAAGTCCGTCCTTACAGCTGCCCTTTGTCGTATTGCTCGCCGGCGGGGCATCAGCGTTGCACCATTTAAGCCCCAGAATATGTCAAACAATGCCGCAGCGTGTGCAGGCGGCGGGGAAATTGGCCGCGCCCAGGCCCTGCAGGCGCGTGCGTGTGGGCTGGAACCTCATACAGATATGAACCCTGTGCTCCTGAAGCCGCAGACAGACCGCACATCTCAGATTGTTGTCCAGGGTCGGGCAATCAAAGCGATGGAGGCAGCCGACTATATCGCCAATCGAAACACTCTAATGGGCGCAGTTATGGAGAGCTTTGAGCGACTTGCAGCTTGCCATGACCTCGTCATCATCGAAGGGGCCGGCAGCCCTGCGGAAATCAATTTGCGTGCGCGCGATATCGCGAATATGGGCTTTGCTCGCCGAGCGGGTGTTCCGGTTTGCCTGATCGGCGATATTGAGAAGGGCGGCGTGATTGCAAGCCTTGTCGGAACGAAAGCCGTGATCGACCCAAAGGATGCTGCGATGATTTGCGGCTTCGTCGTCAATAAGTTTCGCGGCGATCCGCGCCTCTTTGATAATGGTGTTAGCGAGATTGAAAGGCTTACAGGCTGGCCCTGCTTTGGCGTTGTTCCTTGGATTGATGCAAGCTCCCGCTTACCTGCTGAGGATGCCGTCGCCCTCAGCCGGCCAAGCATAGCGAAAAAAGGTAGGCTTAAGATTTCCGCTCCCATGCTTAGTCGGATCGCTAATTTCGACGATGCTGACCCTCTGAAGTTGGAACCCAATGTGGATTTCGAATGGATCCCGCCTGGACGCGCGATCCCTCAAGATACTGACATAATTATTCTGTTCGGTACGAAATCTACGCTCGGAGATCTCGCATTTCTTCGGGCGGAGGGGTGGGACCACGACATTATTGCCCATGCTCGTATCGGTGGTCATGTGCTCGGAATTTGTGGCGGCTACCAGATGCTTGGGCGTAAAGTTTTCGATCCAGATGGTATTGACGGTGCTCCGGGCGAGTCGAATGGCCTTGGCCTTCTTCAGGTTGATACGCTGATGAGCGCTCACAAACGTGTCGCGTCTGTCACAGGCACGTGTGCTCGTTCTGGTGAGACGATTGCCGGCTATGAAATTCACATAGGTGAAACCAGTGGACCGGACACTGCGCGCCCTTTTGCCCGCATAGGGGCTGAAACAGATGGAGCGATTGCTGCGGATGGCCGCATAGAAGGCACATATCTGCATGGCGCATTTGCCAGCGATGGTTTTCGCCGTGCCTGGCTTTCCCGTTTCGGTGTCACCGCAGACGCATCGATTGCCTACGGCGCTGAAGTTGATCGCGCACTTGATCATCTTGCCGACGGGGTTGAAGCAGCCGTCGATATCGATTCACTTTTGGCGCTCGCGGAGCCGCCGGGTTGGACCCCACATCCGGTATGAGCACGGCCGCGCTGATGCTTCTGGCATGGGCGACGGAGGTGACCCTCGGGTGGCCAGACTGGCTTTACAACCGCATCCGTCATCCAGTTGTTTGGATAGGCAAGGTCATCTCCGCCGGCGATCGGATGCTGAACCGGGCCGGACGGGCGCATCGAACACGCTATGTCGCCGGTATGTTCATAACGCTTTTGGTTATTGTGCTGACGACCTCTACGGCGCTCTCTTTGACCCTCATATTGCCAGCGACTTGGTGGGGGATTGGTCTAGAAGTTCTTTTGGCCGCGAGCCTTATCGCTTCACGGAGCCTTTATGCCCACGTCTTGGATGTCGCCCGCCCCTTGGTCGCAGGAGATCTGGGCAGTGCACGCCGGGCCGTTTCCATGATTGTCGGGCGGGATCCGGATCTGCTGGATGAAGCAGGTATTGTCCGTGCGAGCCTTGAAAGCCTTGCCGAGAATGCATCAGACGGTGTCATTGCGCCTATTTTCTGGGGCGCAATATTTGGCCTACCGGGGCTTGCCGCCTACAAGGCAATCAATACCTTGGACTCTATGATCGGCCATAGGAATGAAGCTTACGCGGCCTTTGGTGGGTTTGCGGCGCGCCTTGATGATTTGGCGAACTTTGTCCCGGCACGGCTCACCGCGTTGTTGATAGCGCTTGCAGGTCTAAGATTGGCAAGCTTAGAGGTCATGCTGCGCGATGCCCGCCACCATCGCTCACCAAATGCCGGCTGGCCGGAAGCGGCAATGGCCGGGGCGCTTGATGTTCGACTCTCGGGGCCTCGTGCCTATGGAAATGAGGAGGTTCAAGCGGCCTGGCTCAACCCCGAGGCACCAGATCCTAAGGTGGACGATATGCGCCTTGGTCTCGCTTTATACGTTCGGGCGATGGCTCTTGGTGCTGGGCTTCTTGGACTTGCTGCATGGGGAACTATGCGATGAGCGGCGATTTCCTCCATGGTGGCGCGACTGACCGCATGCATATGCGTTTTCCAAATGCGCCGGAGCCTTGGATAGACCTCTCCACCGGCATCAACCCCTGGCCGTATTGGGATACAGCTGTTTCTTCCGAGGCCTTCAAGCGATTGCCAACTGAAGCTGCCTATCGTGCGTGTCTGTGCGCCATGGCGAAGGCAATTGGCACTGCGGAGGAGTTTGTGGCTCTTGCACCGGGCAGTGAGCTTCTGATTCGCCTCCTGCCGGTGCTTATTCATCCGCGCAAAGTCGCAATTCTGTCGCCGACCTATGGCGACCATAGCGTTGTTTGGCGTCAAGCCGGTGCCGATGTGATTGAAACCCGTAATCCGTTGGCGGATGTGGAGGCAGTCGAGGCGATCATTATCTGCAACCCCAACAATCCAGATGGGCGCACGTTTTCACCGGACGTTTTAGAAGAGGCACGCAGAGAGCTTGCCCAGCGAGGCGGCTGGCTGATCGTTGACGAAGCCTATGGCGATCTAGATCCGACGAACAGTATTTCGCCAGCCGGCGGGAGAGATGGTCAAATCATCATACGCTCTTTTGGAAAGTTCTTCGGTCTTGCGGGCACCAGGCTAGGCGCTTTGATCGCACCTGCTCCCCTGCGCGCAGCCATGGCAGACCAGCTAGGCGTGTGGCCTGTTTCGGGCGGAGCGCTGGAAATTGGTGCAAGGGCCTACGCAGACCTGGACTGGCAAGCCAGAACCCGCATAGCGCTTGCGGATGCGTCTGCGAGACTAAAGGACATTTTACTTGCCGGTGGATTGAAACCAGTCGGAGGTACCGATCTGTTCCAATATGTCGAAATAGACGATGCCCACGCCATCTGGGAGCATCTTGCGCGTAAAGGCATTTATGTGCGCCGGTTCGACTGGTCAGATCGACATTTGCGGATCGGCCTTCCAGCAAACTCGCAAGAGGAAGCGTGGCTCGCCAAAGCGCTCAGCCTTTCAATATGAGGGGCAGACCTGCCGCAACGAATTCCACCCGGTCGCATACGGCGGCGACGGACTGGTTCAATCTGCCTTGGGCATCACGAAAGGCGCGCCCAAGCGGTGTGTCTGGCACGAGGCCAAGGCCAACTTCATTGGAGACCAGAATAGTCGGATGCGACATTGCCGAAACCGTCTCGCAAAGCCGCGTAGTTTCGGTCTCAACGTCGCGATCATGGTGCATCAGATTGGAGAGCCAGAGTGTGAGGCAATCAATGAGGCAGACATCGGCTTGCTTGCTGGCATGCTCAATTGCTTCGACGATGTCGAGCGGCGCTTCAAGTGTCGTCCAACCATGCCCCCGCTCGGCTTTATGGCGTTTGATGCGTTCGGCCATTTCATCGTCAAATGCTTCGGCTGTTGCGATAAAG
>JBCBAO010000118.1:0-8073 GCA_038532405.1 Pseudomonadota bacterium
GCTGCTGCAACAACGGACGAGCTGGATCCAGAGCTTGTTGAGAAAGAAAAGACATTCCTTACCGAGCAAGCCCGCGAAAGCGGTAAGCCGGAAAACATCATCGAAAACATGATCAAGGGTCGAATCAAGAAGTTCTACAAAGAGGTGGTTCTGGTTGAACAGCCTTTCGTCATGAACCCTGATCAGACGGTCGGCCAATTTATCGCTGACAATGGCGCAACACTCTCCGGTTTTGTGCGTTTCGCCCTGGGTGAAGGGATTGAAAAAGCCGAGGACGATTTTGCCGCAGAGGTCGCCTCCATGACCGCAGATAAATCTGCATAAGCTGTCTTTTAGCCCGGCCGCCATGACAGGCGGCCGGGAATCCTTTATCAGCGTCGGCATTGTCTATGGAGCCTGTCATGTCACCCGACGCCGAGCCATTACCAACCATGAGATATAAGCGTGTTCTTCTAAAATTATCAGGGGAGGCGCTTATGGGCAGCGGGGACTTCGGCATAGATATGCCGACATGTCTAAAGTTCGCACGGGAAATCGCTGCCGCCCGCGAAACAGGTGCCGAAATCTGTCTCGTTATTGGGGGCGGTAATATCTTCCGGGGTTTGGCTGTCGCCGCCACGGGCATGGACCGCTCACAAGCTGATAGTATGGGCATGCTCGCCACGGTTATGAATGCGCTCGCCATGCAAAGCGCTCTGGAAAAAATTGGTGTGCAAACGCGCGTTCAGTCAGCGATTCGGATGGAAAGTGTCTGCGAGCCTTTTATTCGGCGCCGTGCCGTGCGCCATATGGAAAAGGGACGCATCGTGATCTTTGCCGCCGGAACCGGCAATCCGTTTTTTACCACCGATACCGGAGCTGCATTGCGCGCGGCAGAAATGGGGTGTGATGCGCTTCTGAAGGGTACCCAAGTGGACGGCGTCTATACAGCGGATCCAAAGACAGATCCGACAGCGACGCGGTTTGAAACTTTGCCATATCAACAGGTTTTGGCTGAAAATTTAAAAGTGATGGACCCCGCGGCCGTTAGCTTGATGCGTGACAGCAATATACCGATTGTGGTCTTCTCCTTGCACGATGAAGGGGCTTTGCAAGGCGTCCTGCACGGGCAAGGTACCTTCACCGTGATTAATTGAACAAAGAAGGCGATCCAAATGAGTTACGACGAAAATGATCTGGCCAAACGGATGGAGGGCGCACTCAACAATCTATCTCAGGAATTTACGGGCTTGCGGACTGGACGGGCATCGGTGAATCTCCTCGATACGGTTCAAGTGCCCGCTTACGGCGCAACTGTCCCTCTGAATCAAGTTGGATCCGTCTCCGTGCCCGAAGCGCGCATGCTAAGCGTAAATATTTGGGACAAGCAGCTCGTCGGCGCGGCTGACAAGGCGATCCGGGATGCCGGACTTGGCCTTAATCCGGTCGTAGATGGAACAAATCTTCGTATTCCTATTCCACCCTTGAATGAAGAACGTCGGACTGAGTTGACCAAAGTTGCAGGTCGATATGGTGAAGCTGCCAAAGTCGCTGTGCGCAATGTCCGCCGGGATGGGATGGAGAGCCTTAAAAAGATGGAGAAAGACGGGGAAATAAGTCAGGACGAGCAAAAAAGCCTTGAGGGCGACGTTCAAAAATTGACAGACGATTTCATTGCTAGGATCGATGAGGCTATGAAAGCGAAAGAAGCGGAGATCATGCAGGTTTGAATGAACCCGCCCCCCTGATCAATCCTGAGGCCGATGACGGTTCGCATCCAAGTGTGCCGCGCCATGTTGCCATTATTATGGATGGTAACGGGCGCTGGGCGAAGGCGCGCGGTCTTCCGCGAACAGCCGGGCATGAGAGGGGCGTTGAGGCCGTTCGCCGGACCGTAGAGGCCGCAGGTGACTTAGGAATTGAATATCTGACGGTTTTCTCATTTTCCACGGAGAATTGGCGGCGACCGGTCGCAGAAGTGAATACGCTTTTCAGTCTACTGCGGAACTATGTCAAACGCGATCTTAATCGCCTAATCGAAAACGGGGTGCGTGTCCGTGTGATCGGGCAAAGGGATGGCGTGCCGAAGGATATTGCCGAACTCACAAAAAAAGCAGAAAGCGAGACAGCCCATAATACGAAGTCAAATCTAACAATCGCGTTCAACTATGGCGCGCGCGAAGAACTTGTGCGTGCGGCAAAGGCAATTGCTGATGATATTGGCGCAGGGCGGCTTTCACCAGATAATCTCACGGAAAATGACTTGGCGGCCCGTCTTGATACCCGCGATCTGCCGGATCCCGATCTCTTGATCCGAACAAGCGGTGAATCCCGGATAAGCAATTTCTTACTTTGGCAAATTGCATATGCAGAAATTGTTATTCTGGATGTTCTATGGCCGGACTTTGGCAAGGATCATTTGGTCAATGCTATCAGAGATTATCAGTCGCGCGATCGGCGGTTTGGCTCGGTAAAGCAAGGGTCGGTTTGATATGTCAGCCGAAGAGGGCGATTGGGGGATAAGCCGCGAACTGGCAATGCGTATGGCTTCGGCCGCGGTTCTGATTCCCTTCGGGTTAGTCGCTGTGTGGAAGGGCGGGCTGGCATTGTCTGCTGTTGCGGCACTGTGTGCGGCGGCTATGGCTTTTGAATGGTCCCGGATGGCGCGCAGCCAGATGGCAGTCCTTATGATCGGCGGCGTCATATTGGCAAATCTAGTTCATCCGATTGATGCCCGATGGGCATTGATGCTGTTGATTGCGGCGGGAGCTCTTGCCAGCTTGTTCGATCATCTGAACGGCCGTGGTGTGTCGGCTTTACTTGGAACGCTTTATACTGGTGGCCTCCCATTGGCTCTGCAGGCTTTGCGTACAACTCCAGACGCCGGCTTTGTGCTTGCTATGGGAATAATGTTGCTGAGTTGGAGTTCCGATACGAGTGCGTATTTTGTTGGCCGACAATTCGGTGGACCCCTGCTATCGCCCCAGGACAGCCCGAATAAAACCTGGAGCGGTGCGCTCGGTGCCGTTGTTGGATCGGTCATAGCTGCCTGTATATTCAGCCATTTCGTCGGGGGGCCTCTTCTCTTATGGGCGCTGGCCGGTGTTTTCGTATCGATCATGGCGCAGATTGGCGATTTGTTTGAGTCGCAGATGAAACGCCAGCATGGCGTAAAAGACACGAGTGGGATTTTACCGGGGCATGGCGGTGTTATGGATCGATTAGATGGGTTTGGCACAGCAAGTGTTGCCGCACTGGCGCTTACAAGGGTCATCCCGGAATTGCCGAATATATTGGCCGGAGGATAATCGTGGACCCTAAAGGAATTTCCATTCTTGGTTCAACGGGATCGGTCGGCCAGTCGACCTTATCCGTAATCGATTATGTAAATGCGCAAACCGATGATCCTGTTTTCGAGATCGAGGCTCTGGCGGCGGGCAAAGACGTTGAAACGCTTGCAAAGCAAGCGCTTAAACATCGTGCGAAGTTTGCTGTGATCGCTGATCCCTCCCTGAGAGAGGATCTAAACGTCCTTTTGGCTGATTCCGAAGTTGAGGTCGCCGCTGGGCCGGAGGCAATGACTTCAGCTGCGGCCAGGCCTTGCCATCGGGTGGTGGCGGCGATCGTTGGATCTGCTGGTGTGGCTTCAACCCTTGCAGCTGTCCAGGCCGGTAATGATGTTGCACTCGCCAACAAAGAGACGCTGATTTGCGCAAGTGGCCTTATCTTTTCCGAGGCAAAAAAATCAGGTGCTCGGATCATACCGATGGATTCCGAGCACAGTGCGATTTTTCAGGTGCTTGGCAAAAAATGCGATGTAGAGAAATTGATTTTAACGGCGTCTGGTGGCCCGTTTCGAACAACACCAGTTGCCGATATGGTGAATATGACCGTGGAACAGGCACGTAACCATCCGCGCTGGTCTATGGGGCTTAAAATTTCGATCGATAGCGCGACTTTAATGAACAAAGCGCTTGAGGTCATTGAAGCAGCTTATTTGTTCGATATGGGCCCTGATGAAATAGATGTGGTCATTCATCCCCAATCCATCATTCATAGTCTTGTCAGTTACCGCGATGGCTCGGTCTTGGCCCAACTCGGTGAGCCGGACATGCGCACGCCTATCGCCTATGCACTCTCTTGGCCGGAGGATCGGATTGGTACCGAGGTGAAGCGCCTTGATCTCGCTGCACTCGCCCAGCTTGATTTTGAAGAAGTTGATGCAACCAGATTTAAGGCCATAGACCTTGCAAAGCGGGCGTTAACGCTCGGAGGAACGGCTCCGCTGATATTAAATTGTGCTAATGAAGCTGCTGTAGCTGCATTTATTGCGGGCGAATGTGGCTTTATGGACATAAGCTCTACCGTGCTAGAAACATTGGAGCGCTTTGAATTAAATGGCTTTAGCAAGTCCCCCCCCTCCAGTGTTGAAGAGATCGCGTTCCTCGACGCAGAAGGCCGAAGAATTGCAAGAGACGTGTTGTCGGCCGCAACCTAACGCTTGGAGATTAAAGACGAGATGAGTGGTGCTTTAGGCCAGGGGCCGCTCTTTTTGTTCTGTTTGGTTTTCCTGCTCGGGGCAGTTGTCGTTGTTCATGAGCTTGGACACTATCTTGCCGGGCGCATGTTTGGTGCTGCTGCAGAATCGTTTTCCGTCGGCTTTGGCAGATCAATTTTCGAGCGGACAGATAAGCGAAATACGCGGTGGCGTATTAATTGGATTCCTCTTGGTGGTTTTGTGAAATTCGTCGGCGAAAGTCAGATGCCGGGGGATGTTGGTAAGATTGAGCGCGGTCCGTTGGGAAAGCGATTCATGGACCTTACGGTTGGTGAACGTTCTATTGTTGCTGTAGCAGGGCCGCTCGCCAATTTCCTGCTCGCAATCGCCCTCTTTGCTGTCATTGCGCTCGTGCATGGCAAACCTTTGGAGCACGTTACTATAGGTGCTGTGAACCCTGGGCCGGCGGCGGATGCCGGTTTGCAGGTTGGTGATGTCATTGTGGCCATCGATGGCGAGCAAATGAATCATAGCGCCGACATCCGGCGGGTTATTTCGTTGTCGACTGGCGATAAACTGGATCTGACTGTTTTGCGGGGCGGACTTGAAAAGACCTTTGAGGTAACGCCGGTTCGTACGCCGATCGACAATGGTCTTGGGCAGAAGCAGCCGGTTGGCGCGATTAATGTTGGTCTTTCTGTAGAGCGATACGGACGCCAAACTTTCAATCCGGCGACGGCCCTGGCAGAAGGTGTTCGTGATACGGGCGAGGCCGTGGCGACGACCGGTAAGATGATTGCCAGGATGGTTACGGGCAGGGAACCCTTGAGCCAGCTAAGCGGTCCTGTCGGCATTGGGGATCTTACCCGCCGCGCCGTTAATTCAACTCTTGAAGTTGAGCAGATCCCTCTCGGGACCCGGCTGACACTTGTTGGTTGGACCCTTTTGCAAATTTGCGCCTATGTTTCCGTTGGCATCGGACTGTTTAATCTCTTCCCGTTGCCTGTGCTCGATGGTGGACATCTTATTTTCAATGCTTACGAAGCGGTAACGGGCAGTGTCCTCCCCGCCAAAGTGCAGGAGGTTAGCTTGACCTTCGGCTTGCTGCTGCTTTTGAGTGTGGCTGCAGTGGTGACGTGGGGCGACATTATCGAGACCGGAATTTTCCAAGGTCTGGGTGCCTAGACGGGGATTGGTAGAGGACAGTCGAAGAGAGTTTTATGCGTACATTCCTTTCAGCCACCCTCCTGGCGTCCACCATGCTCGCCGGGCCTGGAAACATGTTGCTAGGTGCCCAGCCTGCATTTGCCCAGGATCCTGCGCCTCAAGACCCGCTGGCTGGAACAATTCGATCGGTTGTCGTTGAGGGCAATCAGCGAATTGAGGCACGTACCATCCAATCTTATCTGTTGCTGGGGCCGGGTGACGCTTTTGATCCCCAAAGACTGGATATCTCGCTCAAAACACTTTTCGCCACAGGGCTTTTTGCAGACGTTGATATTGGTCGGCGGGGCAATGACCTGATTGTCCAGGTCGTCGAGAACCCGATCATCAACCGCGTGTTGTTTGAAGGCAATCGGGCAATTGATGACGATAAAATACGCGAAGAAATTCAAGCCGAACCGCGCGGGATTTTCACCGCGGCAAGGGTCCAGGCCGATGTTCAGCGTATTTTGGAACTCTACCGACAATCCGGCCGATTTGCTGCGCAGGTCAGTCCGCAATACAAGCCGCTTGATCAGAACCGCGTGGATTTGATTTTCGAAATTACCGATGGGCCGACCACGGGCGTGCGGTCGATTAATTTCATTGGAAATGAGGTTTTTTCCGATGGTCGGCTGCGGAGTGAGATTGTAACACGTCAATCGCGACTTTGGCGGTTCTTCAGCTCCAACGACAATTATGATCCGGATCGGTTGGAATTTGATCGGGAATTGTTGCGCCAGTTCTATCAGAATAAAGGCTATTATGATTTTCGCGTGAACTCGGCCGTTGCGGAGCTGACGCCCGATCAGAAAGACTTCTACATCACCTTCACAATTGATGAAGGGCGTCAGTATGATTTTGGCGAGGTCAAAGTCGAAACCTCACTCGACAAGCTCGATGCAGATGCGCTTTTGCGATCGGTGCCGATTGAAGAGGGCGAGCTCTACCGCGGCAATCTGATCGAGGACAGCATCGACAACCTTACGGCCGCAGCTGGTATTTCCGGCTATGCTTTTGTGGACGTCATCCCCCGCATCACTCCAAACCCGGAGACGGGGAAAGTCGATGTCACTTTTGCCATGGATGAAGGGCCGCGCGTTTATATTGAGCGGATCAATATCGTCGGGAATACGCGGACCCTCGATAAGGTTATTCGCCGTCGCCTTCAGATTTCAGAAGGGGACGCTTTTAACAGGGTCCTGCTAGACCGCTCACGCAATCGGGTTCGTGCCCTCGGATATTTCGGCGAAGTAGAAATTGCAGAGCTGCCCGGCTCAGAACCTGATCGAACGGTCATCGACCTTTCGGTCGAAGAGCAGCCAACGGGTGAGTTGTCCTTGGCCGCAGGTTTCTCGTCGGTTGATGCCTTCTTGATCGATATTAGTGTTTCGGAGCGCAATCTTCTTGGCCGTGGCCAAACTGCTATCGCCCGTGTCTCTGCCTCGAACCGGCAGCAGGTTGTGGACCTTCGATACCAAGAACCACAGTTTCTGGGGCGGAACTTGGCCGCCGGTGTGAGCGTATTCGCTACACGAACCGATTTCTCTGACGTGTCGTCGTTCGAGTCGGAATCCTTCGGTGCAGGATTTAATTTCGGTTTTCCCGTAACTCGCCGTAGCCAGCTATCGCTGCGTTATAGGATTTCCCAGGATACGATTTCAATTACGGATGCACCCGTGGTGATCGATCCGACAACAGGTAGCCTCATTCCCATCACAATTCCGCAGCTAGATGCGGACGGGAACCAGTTATTTGATGACGATGGGAATCCACTCGAATTGGCGACATTTGCGACCCCAACCACTGATCCGTTCCCTGAAAACGGCGTTATTGTTGACCAGTGTGACGAGGTCTTCCTCGCCCGTGATCCGATTTGCCTTAGTGAACGGAGCGAGCTGACATCGCTTCTTGGGTACACATTCCAGTGGGACGGGCGCAATGACCCCATAGCCCCAACGCGTGGATTTGACTTCAGTCTCTCCCAAGACATCGCCGGTCTTGGTGGGGACGTCTCCTTTTTGCGCACCGAGATTACCGGAGCTGCGTATCGCGGACTGTTGCCAGGTATACGCGCAAGTTTGCGTTTATCAGCTGGAGCTATTTTTGATTTCAGCGATGAGGATACATTGCGGATCAACAATCGGTTTTTCCGCGGGGGCAATAACTTTCGGGGCTTTAACGTCGCCGGTATTGGCCCCAGGATATCAAACTTTGAAGTTGATGACATGGGCGTACCAACGGGCCGTGTCTTCCGTGGCAACGCGCTTGGAGGCCAAGCCTTCTACCAAGGAACGCTAGAGATAACATTGCCCCAGGTCATCCCGGAACAATACGGTATTCGTGGGGCACTCTTCATTGATGCCGGTGCTTTGGGCGTACTTGAGGATGAG
>JBCBAO010000119.1:0-8008 GCA_038532405.1 Pseudomonadota bacterium
GCGCGGTCCAGGGCATCCCCTGCCAAACGCGTCGGATCGGTTTCCGTGCCGTCGCGGCTCATCCGGCAAGCTCCTTGAGGGCCGCTTTCACCAGCCCGCCGGTGTCATCCACCTCGCCCCCTTTGGCCGCCGCTGCAACAGCGCGCGCTGCGTCGGATTGGGCATAACCGAGGTTAACGAGCGCGGAAACAGCCTCGCCCCGTGCACCACTGGTAACAGCGGCCATGGCACTTTGCGCACTCGCAGAAGGATCGGCCTTGAAGGCCCCAAACCGGCCCATGGGCGGCGGCTTGCCTGCAAGCTCCCCGACAATTCTCTCCGCCAGCTTTTTGCCGACCCCTTTGGCACGCTGAACCGTTGCAATGTCGCCAAGTGCAATCGCATCCATCAGCTCCGCGGGGCTGATCGCGTCAAGAATGGCATTGGCCGCCTTACCCGCCACACCATGCACATCCTGCAAGCGCACAAACCAGGCACGTTCATCATCCGTGGCAAAGGCATATAGCGTTATGGCTGCTTCGCTAACCTTCGTCTCGATATGCAACTCAGCATCTTCACCAACGGCAATGCGGGACAAAAGCCGCGTTCCAGCCTGGGCAACATAGCCAACACCGTTCACGTCAATCAGCACATGGTCCGTTCCAATGGCTGCAATCGTACCCCTTAAACGACCAATGATCATGCGGCCACGCCCCCCCGCGGGCGGTGATGCGCCGCGCAAATTGCGCAGGCAAGGGCATCAGCCGCGTCCTCGCTCATTTTCCCTGCACGGGGCAGGAGCCGCGCGACCATGAACTGAACCTGGTTTTTGTCTGCCGTTCCGGTGCCAACAACCGAGAGCTTGATTTTGCGCGGGGCATATTCACCAACATCCACCCCTTCCCGGGCAAGCGCTGTCATGGCGGCACCCCTCGCCTGGCCCAGTTTCAATGCTGCGCGCGCATTCACATTGACCAATGTCTCTTCCACACCGGCAAAATCAGGCTGATGCTCCATAACAATGCCAGAAACGCCTGAAAAAATAGCCGCAAGCCGCTCGGCAAGTGGCAGGCTTGTATCGGGGCGAATAACGCCATGGGCAATGTGGGAGAGGCGAGGCCCCTGGACATCGACCAGCCCCCATCCGGTATGCCGGAGGCCTGGATCAATACCAAGAATACGAATCGTATCTGTCATGGGCGCTACCATAACCCCGAATAGGCTTAACCAAAGCCTACCAAATTCCCTTTTTGTTCACTGGCGGCTCCCAGGAATTCGAAACATTGACGCAAATGTGAAAATCCGGGACAAGACAAAGCCGTAGGGCTACGCCATATGCGGCGTTATGATGAAGTTATTTTCAAAACCTGTCTCCCGCAGAAACGTGCTCCTCGGCGGATCGGCAACGGCTCTGCTTGCGGGCTGTTTCCAGGGTCGTGGAGCCATTGCACCACCGGCTGATGGTGACGCGTTCGCCTCATCGAACTACCGCGCCCTCACAGAGGCCGATTGGCGCCAGCGATTGTCGCCGATTTCTTACTATGTGCTGCGTGAAGCCGGTACCGAGCGCCCGTTTACATCACCATTGAACGATGAGAAGCGGGCTGGAACCTTCCATTGCGCAGGATGCGACCTGCCTTTGTTTGATGCCGCCACAAAATATGACAGCCGAACAGGCTGGCCCAGCTTTTACGATGTCTTCCAGGACAATATTGGCACGACCACCGACTATAAGATCGGATATCCGAGGACCGAATACCATTGCGCGCGGTGCCTTGGCCACCAGGGTCATGTTTTCCCGGATGGGCCGCCGCCAACGGGCCTTAGATATTGCAATAATGGTGCGGCGCTGACGTTTCGGCCAAACGAAGCCGCTTAACCGGCTTCGCGATCCTCGCGGACTTTCAGATCATAGTCCCGCACCTTGCGATAGAGCGTCGAGCGACCAATGCCCAAGCGCCGCGAGACCTCGGACATATGCCCGTCATAGTGGTCGATCGCCAATTGGATGAGGTCTCGCTCAACGGATTCGAGGGCCCTCAGTTCGCCATCCTCACCGAAAATGGCAACCGGTGTATCCGACACCGCCCGGCCGATCATTGGGGTCAAAGGAACAATGGCATCATTAGCAGCCACGGGCGCTGCAGGCAGGTCGGCAAGGTCCGGGCTCAAGCCTGAAATCTGCGGGAAATCCTCGGGCCGCAACATATCGCCCTCGCAAAGCACCACGGCGCGAAATACCGCATTTTCAAGCTGCCGAACATTCCCCGGCCACTCAAACGCGCACAGCATCTTTAGCGTATCGGCTGTGGCGCTGAGGATTTTGGTGCCTTCGGATGCATTGAAGCGACCAATGAAATGCTCAACCAGCGCTGGAATATCTTCCATGCGATCGCGCAGGGCTGGCATATCGATTGGGAAAACGTTCAACCGGTAAAAGAGGTCTTCGCGGAATTCACCGGCTTTGACCTGTTCCGCCAAATTCTTATTTGTCGCCGAAATGATACGCACATCGACCTTTGTTGGGCGGCGGGAGCCAACGGCATCAACTTCCCCTTCCTGGAGTGCGCGGAGCAGTTTTACCTGAATATCGAGGGGCAATTCACCCACTTCATCCAGGAAGAGCGTACCGCCATCGGCTTCAACGAACTTGCCCAGGGATTTTGAAACAGCACCGGTAAAGGCCCCTTTTTCGTGGCCAAACAGGATGCTTTCCACCAGATTCTCCGGGATAGCACCGCAATTGACGGCGACAAATGGCTTGCCAGCCCGATCGGACGCCCCTTGGATACAGCGCGCGATCACTTCCTTACCGACGCCGCTCTCGCCGAGGATGAGGATCGGGATGTTAGAGGCAGCTCCGCGCTGACCCATCTTAACCACCATACGCATGGCAGGGGCACCAGCGATCATATCTTCAAAGCCCATGCCGCCTTCGGACTTTTTAACGAGGCGTTTCACCTCGCCAGCAAGGCTCGTCATCTTCAACGCATTGCGAATGGAAACGATCACCCGCTCAGGGCTCACAGGCTTCACAAAGAAATCGATCGCACCGTTGCGCATCGACTGGACAACCGTATCGATCCCACCGGTCGCCGTAAGCACAATGACAGGCAAGTCTGGCCGGCGTTCGGACAAACGCTCCAGCGTTTCCATGCCCGACAAACCTGGCATAACAAGATCGAGTAAAACGACATCGACGCCGTTCGCTTCATCGGCGGCGAGGGCGTAACCGCTTTGACCATCCGGTGCCGTGCGGCAGGCGAAACCTGCTTTCTCAACAGCTGCCTGAAGCAGGCGGCGCTGGGTTGGGTCGTCATCAATCACGAGCACCGTTTTGGCCATGTTATTGTCCCCAATGGAAATTGCTTTACCGCCCCGTAATGGCACAGAGACATGGAATTATGGTTTGGAGAACCAGTGAAATTTGATCGATTATGCCGCTTCATCCGTATGCGCCGCGTCGCTGCACCGCAGCAAAATAGCCTGTTCTTTATGCCTGGGCAGGATATATTGATCAGCAAAGAATTCAGGGAGTGCAGAAAATCATGGATGGCTCAGCCGCAAATACAATCGATAAATCCCCAATATTAGCAGACCTTTTAAGCTGCATGGCCGATGCAATGGCTGCGCTTGAAACATATGGGGCGGCTGTAAAATCAAAGGCCGGTGAGACCCTTGCACCGGACGGCAAACCAGACCGTGCCGCTTTTGCCAAGCATCAACACCAAGCCCACGGCCTTGCATGGGTGATGACCTATATTGAAACCCTGCGCGAGACCGCAAATTGGGCAAATCGGCTCAATGATGAAGGCAAATTCGGCGAGATTGAGCAGCTCCTCTCCCAGATCCTCTTCAGCAAATATCTAGCCGACCTCGTCGGTGGAATTGCTCTGAACCAAGGCGAGACAATAAGGCCCCACGAACTTGGAACATTGGACGCCGTTGAAACGCTTTTCCAAATCCCGTCGGTCAAGCACCTGATCTTAGAGGGTTTAACGCCCGCCTCGTCAGCCGCCGCAGCTGCCTATCTGCCCGATGCTCTCGGCCGGGCGACGGTGGAGAATACGGGCCTCGATGAAACCATGGATATGGTGCGCGACCAGTTCCGCAAGTTCGCGAACGACAAAGTTCTGCCCCACGCCCATGAGTGGCACCTCAAGAACGAGTACATCCCCATGGACGTCGTTGAGGAAATGGGAGAACTCGGCGTCTTTGGATTGACTATACCGGAAGAGTTTGGCGGCTTCGGAATGGACAAGATTGCCATGTGCGTCGTTTCCGAAGAGCTGTCCCGCGGCTATATCGGCGTTGGCTCGCTTGGAACACGCTCCGAGATCGCTGCCGAGTTGATCCTGATCGGCGGGACGGACGACCAGAAAACAAAATGGCTACCGGCCATTGCCTCCGCTGAGATCCTGCCGACAGCAGTTTTCACCGAACCCAATACAGGCTCAGATCTCGGCGCGCTGCGGACCCGCGCCGTAAAAGATGACGAGACTTATAAGATAACCGGCAATAAAACCTGGATCACCCATCCGGTGCGTGCCGATCTGATGACCCTGCTCGCCCGTACGGACCCAGAGACAAATAATTTCTCCGGCCTATCCATGTTCCTCGCCGAAAAACCACGCGGCGATGACGACCACCCCTTCCCCGCGGATGGTATGACCGGCGGCGAAATCGAAGTCCTCGGCTATCGCGGAATGAAAGAGTACGAGATTGCCTTCGATAATTTTGAGGTGAAAGCCGAGAATTTGCTGGGCGGCGAGGAAGGCCAGGGCTTTCGCCATCTCATGGCGACTTTCGAGAGCGCCCGCATACAGACCGCGGCGCGCGCCGTTGGCGTCGCACAAAACGCATTCGAGCTCGGACTGCAATATTCCCTCGACCGAGTACAATTCGGCCAATCGATTTTTGAGTTTCCGCGTGTGGCCAACAAACTCGTTATTATGGCGGCTGAACTCGTTGGCATTCGTCAACTGACCTATTTCTCCGCTCGGCAGAAAGATTCTGGCAAGCGGTGTGATCTGGAAGCTGGTATGGCAAAACTGCTTGGGGCCCGCGCTGCATGGGCCGCTGCGGATAATGCCCTGCAAATCCATGGCGGCAATGGGTTTGCCCTTGAGTATCCAATCAGCCGTGTGCTGCAGGATGCCCGCATTCTCAACATTTTCGAGGGGGCTGGGGAAGTTCAGGCCATGGTCATCGCCCGCAGACTGCTGGATGGCCGCAACGCGTAAAGCGCTTGTCGGCCCGCCGACTAGACCTTAAATAGGCAGCGATCTGCACCGGGCCTTGACCCCGCTGGAGTTGTGACATGAACGCATATGCCTTGCCGTCCCATGCCGGCGGAACGAATTCACTTGGGTTCGACAAGCCACCGGGCGAAACCCGCGTGGTCGCGGCTATGTCTGGCGGCGTAGACAGCTCTGTTGTGGCGGCGATGTTGAAAGCCGAAGGGTATGATGTGATCGGCATCACGCTCCAATTATACGACCACGGTGCCGCCATTCAAAAGAAAGGGGCTTGCTGCGCAGGACAAGACATCCACGACGCCCGCAATGTCGCCGATCAAATTGGTATTCCGCACTACGTCCTCGATTATGAAAGCCGGTTCCGTGAAAAGGTGATCGAAGACTTTGCCGACACGTATCTGGCAGGATCGACCCCGGTGCCCTGCATCCGTTGCAATCAGACGGTCAAATTCGCCGATCTTTTACGCACAGCCAAGGAGCTTGGCGCGGATTGCCTGGCGACGGGCCATTATATCCGCCGTGAGGTGGGCCAGGATGGACCAGAGCTTCACAGAGCCCAGGATGCAAGCCGCGATCAATCCTATTTCCTTTTCGCCACCACACCTGACCAGCTTAACTATCTGCGCTTTCCACTTGGTGGCCTGCCCAAAACAGATGTGCGCAAACTGGCAGATCAATTCGCGCTGCCGGTCGCGTCCAAACCCGATAGCCAGGACATCTGCTTTGTTCCAGAGGGGTCCTATACCGCAGTTGTGGAGAAAATCCGCCCCGGCACAGGGCGTGGCGGCGACATCGTACATATGGATGGACGCGTCTTGGGAACCCACCAAGGCGTGATCCACTACACCGTTGGGCAACGCCGCGGCCTTGGTATCGCGACCGGAGATCCTTTATATGTGGTCAAGATCGATGCCGCTGCGCGCCGGGTTATTGTTGGCCCGCGCGAAGCGTTGCTGACGGCGGCCCTGACGCTTGAGGAAATCAACTGGCTCGGTACCGATGCGTTGACATCAGCTGCTGCGGCGAAGACAGCTGTCCTCGCCCGGGTCCGATCGACGCGAGAACCACGCCACGCCCATCTTGATCTTCTGGACGGCACACCGATTGTCCGTTTCACTGCGCCAGAAGAAGGGGTTGCCCAAGGGCAAGCCTGTGCACTCTATGATCCGAAAGTGCCCAGCCGGGTTCTTGGCGGCGGGTTTATCGCCTCCACAACAAGCGCGCACCCAATTCTAGCGGCTTAATTTTTTGTGTGGAAAATCAAGCTGCTCAGGTTTTTGACTCGCCCCTGCCCCGGTTTTGCCCCGAAGACACACATTTGCGCCAATCCGGCACAGCTTTGTGAGCGGAATCCAAACGCGCCAATGAAAGACACGTCGAATTTTCATGAAAACTGACCCGCCGGTTTGAGGTCGGCCTTAAAATGCATCCTGTAGTGTCATCACCACGGAGGGACAAGAAATGTCTCTGAGATGAGGTGGAAAATGATGAACGAGCAGAATGCTTTCGTGATGAGTGTGTCTGGCCCGAACGGCCAGCCTTTAACCCTTGAAGACCTGCCGCCCCCGGGCATTAAGCGCTGGGTCACCCGCCGCAAAGCCGAAGTGGTTGCTGCGGTGAAAGGTGGACTGTTGACCCAGGAGGATGCGTGCGAGCGGTACGGCCTGTCGGACGAAGAATTCGCCGGCTGGGTTCGCCTCTACACACATCACGGCGCAAAAGGTCTACGCACAACCCGCATACAGCAGTATCGCCGGTCATAAGCGGGCGATCGGTTAAAGCGGCGTTTACGACACCGGCGTAAATTTCATCCAGTAAATCTGGCCTTCCGGCCAGGCTGGAGCAGAAATGTCTTTTGCCTTTGTCGACCAAACCCCCATTTCGCCGGGCAGGCTTACAGCGGTTTCCGGTCTGTTAGCAGCAATCCTGTTCGGTTTGCTGGCCTGGCAAGGCGTCACGTTATTTACAACGCCCGCGGCCCCACAGGGTGATAGTCATCCGCTTCGTCCAATCGTTGAAACGGTCGTCGGTGCCGGACACGCGCGCATTGCCTCCCCGACGCAAAATGCCGTTCTGGTGCTGATTGATGGGCCAGAAAAGGTATTGCCTCGGCCCAAGCAACGGAAAATCGAAGATCTGATCCGCGCGAGCGATGCCGGGATCGAAACCATTACAATTCGCCAGTTTCCCTTTGCGGCGAGCGTAAGTGTTCGTCCACAAGGGCCGGCCATTGCCGAGTTTGCTGGTCTTGGCATTGCAACAGCATTGTCTATATGGCTTGCCTTGACGCATGTCCGCCGATCGCGCACCTCTTCGCCCATGATCGCCGTACCATCCCACGAAGCCTCAACGGTCAGCAAACCAACCGATGGCCCCAGCCGTCCATCCTCTGACCTCACGGCGGCCAGCCAGATTGCTATGGGCGATCCAAATCACATCGCCGCTGTCATCCATACATGGCTAAGGGGCAAAGGAAACGCCGCATGACGCCAGCCAAACCCGCGTCAGAGGCCACATCGGCAGGGCTTATCCGATCTGCGAGCTTGCTGCGTGCGCTCGGCACGCAGGCAACGGACGTTTGGGCCGCCCTCAGCCCCGAAGACGCGGCACTGCTAAGTGCAACCCTCGATGCTCTTCCGGAAGACCAAGCGTCCACCAACGACGCCGTGGAAGCATTCCTAAGAGAGCCCAAACCCCATCCCTCAACCAATCCCGGCATTTGGACTCAGTTGTCTGCTCTGCCGGCAGCAACACTTGCCAAAATGCTCGAC
>JBCBAO010000120.1:0-7972 GCA_038532405.1 Pseudomonadota bacterium
ACATAAGCAATGATCACCAATTGCCGATCGTTCTCATTGGTCAACTGAAAATCTGCACCAATCTGAGAGAGCGCCGGAAGCATCACATCAATGGCCAGGGCGTTCAGCGCCATAAGCGATGCGATCAGCACAACGAATTCGGCCTTGCCGAGCGAAAGGTTGGGCGCTTCGTCTATCTCGCTTGCCATAATGGCGGGCTCCTGACCCCAAATCGCTGGTTCAACACACATGCCGCACCTATCCCATCGCTAGATAGACCTTGCTGCATGATGCGCAATCGATAAGCTTGAAAATCATCGCTTTGGTTATGGAGACAGCCATGGGTTGGAATCCGAGCTTGGAACCCGAGGGGCCACAAAAGAGCTCTTTCGACAGCGTCGAAACGGTGATCATGCCAAGAAGTCGCGATCTGGGAGGCTTTAGCGTTGCGCGGGTGTTACCCTCCGCCAAGCGTCGAATGATTGGCCCTTTCGTTTTCCTAGATCATTTTGGTCCGACCAGATTCGATCCAGGTGAAGGCGGTATTGATGTCCGCCCTCATCCACATATTGGCCTCGCCACGGTCACCTATCTCCTGGAAGGGGAGTTTCAGCACCGCGACAGCCTCGGCACCAATCAAATGATCTATCCGGGCGAAGTGAACTGGATGATAGCGGGGCACGGGATTGCGCATTCCGAACGCACCAGCGATGCAACCCGGGCAAAGGGGCATGCCCTCCTTGGCCTCCAGACCTGGGTTGCGCTTCCCAAAACCCATGAAGACATGGCACCGGCATTCGAACATGTCGAGCGAACCGCCCTCCCCCACCTAGAGGCTGATGGCCTGGACGCCCGCCTGATTCTTGGCACAGCCTATGGGGAACACGCGCCGGTCAAAACGTTCCAGGAAATGTTCTATCTCAGCGCAATGCTGAGAGCAGGCGCGAGCATGGCGCTGCCGGACACCCACGAAGAGCGCGGTCTTTACCTATTGTCGGGATCTGTTCTGATTGGCGATATGGCATTCGAAGCCTGTCAGCTGCTGGTATTCAAGCCGGGCGAGAATATTACCCTCACCGCCGGTGCTGATGGTGCAGAATTCGTTCTGCTCGGGGGTGAGCCCATGGATGGCCCGCGTTACCTTTGGTGGAATTTTGTCGCCTCCACGAAAGACAGAATTGAAGCTGCCAAGGCAGATTGGTTGGATCCAGAGCGGCGCGCAAAACGGTTTCCGCTGCCTCCGGACGACGCGTCAGATTTTATTCCGCTTCCAGATCATTAATGCCCATCGTCTTGCACTCGCAGCGGCCCGATGCAGCCATCATTATGCATTCAGGCTGAAAACGCCGCGCAAAGCATTGGCCGCCAGGGTAAATTTCGCAACCGACCAGTCTCGTCCGAGATCAAGCTTGAGCAACCGATCCGATAGGATATCTAGCGTTTCACGCCTATCTTTCAGAAAGACATCCACCGGGGTTTTGCTGGAAACCAGATGGCGTGCCGTTACAGCTTGCTCCACGGCAAGGCTTTCCAGCAGACTGAGCGCGGCCTGACGATCCCATTGGGCAATATCGTTCAGCGCATCCTGCGCGCCGGCGCGTATCCGGTCCGCACGTGTCTCGCGACTAAGGGCGTTGAAGACCTTCGCTACATCTGAAATGGGCGTTTCTGTTTCCGTGGCAATATCGATAATATCCGGACAGATATCCATCACGGAGAAATGCGCTGCCTGTAGCGCGAGCGTATCCGGGGTGCCAATTTTCTTGTATTGCTTTGTTCGCCGATCAATTCGGTTTGCCGAATAAGAGGACACGCCCAAGCTACGCATATCGGCAAGGGCTTCAAAACCCAGGCGATAACGCAACGCTTCTTCGGACAGCGTGCCTTTTGCTTTCGCGCGGGCAAGATATGCGGAGACCATTTGCACGATATCCAATTGTGCTTTCAGCAAAGCGACCTGAACGGCAGCGTTTATCCCATGCTCGGGATTGCAAACCGCCGCCACAAAGCCAGACATATCAAGCGCGTGGCGTGCGATCTCGAACGCGCGCACCGTTTGCGCATTATCTCCCCCACACATTTCGCGCATGCGGAGCAAGAAAGCAGGGCCGCCAGCGTCCAGCAGGCGGTTGGCAAGCACCGTTGCCACAATCTCGCGCTTCAGGCGATGGGCCTGCATCACGTCGCTGTACCCGTGGAGCGCCTCTGGGAAATAAGCTTTCAGAACAGGTTCAAAATAAGGATCATCCGGCAGATCCGAAGCAACGATATCGTCAAACAAAGTAATCTTCGACCAAGCGATCAGCACCGATAGTTCTGGCCGGGTAAGTGGCTTGCTTTCAGCCTTGCGCGTTGCCATTGCATCGGTAGACGGCAAGTGCTCCACACTGCGATCAAGCACGCCTCTGGCTTCCAGCCAAACCATTAGCCGCTCTAATGCATCATGGTCTTTAAAGGCCGTTGCTTCAGCCAGGGTAAGGGCCCGTGTCTGGTCGATATTGTGGGCAAGCACATGCCTGGCGACATCGTCGGTCATTGAGGCGAGCAAGGTATTGCGTTCGCCCGTCGGCAAGGCTCCGCGGCGCATGGCCTCCGACAGCAAGATCTTGATGTTGACCTCATGGTCCGAGCTGTCGACGCCGGCCGAGTTATCGATAGCATCGGTATTGATCCGCCCGCCCCGCGCAGCAAAAGCAATGCGCGCCGCCTGCGTCATGCCAAGATTAGCCCCTTCGCCGACGACTTTGGCCTGCAGTTGGTCGGCGTCAATACGAATGGCGTTGTTCGCCCGGTCGCCAACCTCATTGTCTCGTTCATCGGCGCTTTTGACATAGGTACCGATCCCGCCAAACCAGAGCAGCTCTACATCTGTTTTCAAAAGGGCGTGGATCAGCTGATCGGGTGTTGCGCCCTCACCCGACAGGCCGGTGAGCGCGCGCAATTCATCGTTAAGGGGAACGGACTTTGCGGACCGTTCAAAAATACCGCCGCCTTCGGAAATGAGACTCTGATCATAATCGCCCCACCCGGAGCGTGGCAGGTCGAACAGGCGCTTCCGCTCGGCCCATAGGCGTTCCGGATCCCCAGGATTGGGGTCGACAAAAACGTGGAGATGGTTGAATGCAGCGACCAGGCGGATCTGCTTTGACAAAAGCATGCCGTTTCCAAAGACGTCGCCCGACATATCGCCAATACCGACGACGGTGAAAGGTTCGTCTTGAATGTCCTTTCCCATCTCAAAGAAGTGTCGTTTGACCGCTTCCCAGCCTCCGCGGGCCGTAATGCCCATGGCCTTGTGATCATATCCGGCCGATCCACCAGAGGCGAAGGCATCGCCGAGCCAAAAGCCCTGACAAACACTGATTTCGTTCGCAATGTCAGAAAACGTCGCCGTTCCCTTGTCAGCTGCGACGACGAGATAAGGATCTGCCTCATCATGGATTATGGTGTTTTCCGGATGCTGCACATCGCCATCAATTAGGTTGTCCGTCAGGTCGAGGAGCGCGGCGATAAAGGTCTTGTAAGCATGAATCCCAGCCTCGCGAACCGCCTCCCGCGATCCGCCGAGCGGCAACTGTTTTGGATAGAAGCCGCCCTTGGAGCCAACGGGAACAATAACCGCATTCTTAACCTGCTGTGCCTTTACAAGCCCAAGTACTTCGGTTCGAAAGTCGTCAGGCCGGTCTGACCAACGAAGGCCGCCCCTCGCCACCGCGCCGAAACGTAAATGAACGCCATCAACAACGGGACTGGTAACGAAAATTTCGCGATAGGGCTTTGGCTTTGGAAGCTCCTCCAGTTCGCTACTCGCGATCTTGAAGGCCAAGGTTTGATCTTTTGTCTGGTAGTAGTTGGTCCGCTTGATGGCCATGATCAGATTACAGGTACGCCGCAAGACGCGATCATCTTCCAAGGACTGCACATCGCCGAGTTGCTCGCGAATTCGCGATCGGATGAGTTTTGCAGCCGCTGTTCGAACCTTTAAGGAATCGTCCGTTGTTGGATCGAACAGTGTCCGGAAGAGCTCCAAGAGATTCTTGGTAATATCGGTGTTTTGCGTAAACGCTCGCACCTGACTGGCCTCTGCCGGATCGAGGCCACTTTGACGCCGGTAGGCGGATAGGCCGCGCAAAAGATTGGCCTCCTGCCAAGTCGCGCCTGCGGTAAAGACAAGACGGTTGAAGCCGTCATTTTGCGTCTGCCCCAACCACACAGCTGCAAATGCATCTGCGAACAGCTGTCCAATGTGTTCAAGGTCAACGGGTGCGCCACTTTGCGTCCGCATGGATACATCGTGGATCCAATACATATCCGGCGCATCCGCGCGCGGTCTTTCGGAGGGCCGAACTTTGTACCCGGTCTCGAAATCAACAAAGAGACCCATGTTTTCAAATACAGGAACGGATTCGGAGAGGGGTATCGACTGCCCGCGGGAATAAACCTTTGCACGGACAAAACCCTTATCATCTGTAGGCTGACGATAAGTCCTCAAGCGAATTGGCTGATCGGGTGTAAGCTCTGCGAGTTCCGCAACGTCGAGAAGGGCTTCATCTGGCCGGAAAGCCTCACGATAGGCGGCATTGAAAGCATCTTTGAAGCACAGTGCGCCATCGCGGGCATACTCTTGAAGGTCGGTCTCAGCCAAAGCATCGCGGAAGGCATCTTGCCAGCGGGCGGCAAGGGAAACGATCTTCTGCTCCAAGGCGGCAAGATCAGGCTCAGGATGGCCAGGGTTCAGCGCCAGAACAAAAAATACCCGAGCGAGCCGCTCATTCCCAAACCGCGGCTCGAAAGTCAGGAGCGTGGCATCGTAGGTCTCCTCTAGCACACTCCCCATGCGCTGGCGCAAATCGGAATCATAGGCATCCCGCGGGACATAGATGATCGCCGTGACAAACCGGTCAAACTGATCCCGCCGGACAAATAATCGCGGACGCGGGCGCTCGATCAAATGCAAAACAGCCTTTGCCATCGTCGCAAGGGTTTCGACATCGGTTTGGAACAACTCGTCGCGGGGCCATGTCTCTAGAATATTCGACAGGGCATTTGCCGTATGCCCGCGCCGGCCAGCGCCGATACGTTCGCGCACTTCGGCGACGCGTTTGCGGATCAGCGGCACACTGCGCGCCGTCTCGTCATAAGCTTCGGCGGTAAACAAGCCGAGGAACCGGGTCTCACCGCTGATGCGTCCGGCGGCGTCATAATGCTTCACGCCAACATAGTCGGCATGGGCTTTCCGGTGAATTCTCGAAACCATTGTAGACTTGGCAACAATCAGGGGTTCGGGAGATTGAAGAAAGGCATAGGAATGCCCGGTCAAAACGGTTGGCTCGGCACCGCGGCTGAGAACATTCAGATCTTCGTCGCGCAAAAGCCCCAGATTGGAGCCCTCGACCATGGTCGGCTCTTCCCTTACGAATTTGCCGCTTTCGTCGATTTCGAACTCATAGGTTCGCGCGCCGAGGAAGACAAAGTGTTGGCTCGCGAGCCAATCAAGAAACGCAATGGCCTCATCGCGTTCTTCCTCTCCAATTGTCTCAAGTGTCGCCAGTCTGTCGCGCTCTTCACGCATGCGGTCCAGCATCGCGCCATGGTCTTCAACAACGGTTTCAAGCGACATCAGTGTTGCTTTGACATTATCGACCAGCTTCGTCCGTTCGGTCAAAGACAGTTGCGGCAAGTGTACCTGAATAACGGATAGGGGGTCGCCTGTCTGACGTGAAACAATGGGATGGAAAAGCGTTGTCGCCTCAAGGTTTAGACGCGTGCATTCCAACAGCACTGTATCCACCAGAAACGGGATATCAGGGCCCGCAACCTCCAACCGTACGCCGCGCAGCACGGAGGGTGCCACAGCATCTATGGAGACGAGGCGAACCTCGCGTGCGCCATTTGGCAAACCTTCAGCCCAGGACCAGACGTCGCTGGCCAAATTTTCCAGATCACGATCCTCAAACCCGGAGCCATTATCGGGGCCCCTCTGTTCATGCATATGTCTGAGAATGTGGTCGTAACCATGGTCGGGCGTGTTCTGGGAAGATGCCATTATGATCAAAATCCAAGCGTTTCGGCAAAGTCCGTTTCTAGCGACGGCGCGTCGAATATTCAATCAATTGTCGTGGGCGAATTCTCTTTACAAGTGAATTGGACCCGCTGAACGGGGACGTGTTCAGCGGGTCCTACCGAGCCTCATCCGCAGGCTGGGTGGGGGGACGCACGCGGAGGCCCGATATCTTTCTACATCGGAAACCCTTTATAAGCTGCATCGATGTATTGAACCGGTACTACGTCATAAGACGGGAATCATTGGCACGCCAAGCGAAAAATTCACTTTCTGACAGTATCGTCATTTAAAACGCCTGATTCATGGAAATATCCGCCTCTGCCTGCGACTTATCCGGCTTGCCATCGGCTGATAGGACGATTGCAAGCCAGCGTGTCGAGGGGGACTGGGTAAACAGGATCATCATCAAAACCGTCAATGGGGCCGAGAGGAACATGCCCGGAATGCCCCAAATGGCTCCCCAAACGGCGAGCGAAACAAGCACAACCAAGGCTGAAAGGTTTAGTGAGTCGCCCATCATACGCGGCTGAACAAAATTGCCGAAAAAGAACTGCCAGAAACTGACACCCGCAAAAACCAAACCCGCATAGATGTAAGTGTCTTGCGGCGGACCACCTGGAATCCAATCCGGAACAGCCGGCTGCACAAGCACAAATAGTAAGGGAACAACCGACGCCACAATCGATCCGAGCGTTGGTATATAATTGAGGACGAAAATGAGAGCCGCCAAGAAGAGCGCATTCTGAACGCCGAACAGAACCAGGGTGACATAGGTCAAGAGCGTTGTGAGCACCGAAATAACGGTTTGGGTCCACAAATAGCTCTCAATCCCCCTCAGGGCCGCATCTCCGACACGCCGGGCTTGTTCCCGGCGAGCTGAATCGGGGAATATGAAATCGAGTTTTAAAGACCATTTGGACTGGGCCAGGAACATGAAGGCCACGTAAAGCAGAATTAAAACAAGGTCCTCACTCAAATCCCCAGTCGCACTGGTTAGCGTGCCCAGCAATTGACGTCCGGGCTCACCCAATATGAGATCGGAAAGTGTCGGAGCATTCGAAAGATGCATAAGGCCGTAAAGATCTGAAATCAGGAGATTGATTTTGCGTTCATAGAGGTCTGCCTGTCCCCCGAACTGGGCCACACCACGCGCCATAAGCACAATGAACAGACCAAATCCAAGGGTCACGAGAAGAACGGAAATCACCCGCGAGACACCGCGCCGAATAAGCCTGGAACGGTTGTCAATCGCCCGGGCAAAGCCCTCCATAACGAGGAACAGAAACACTGCCATTGCGAGGGGGGCGAGCAAATCGCGCCCGAGGTACAAAAAGGCGACGATCACCCCTGTTGCAATGATCCAGATGCCTGTTTTTGCGCTGGTGTCCATGGCCGAACCCTCCCCGACAGTGGTGTCGAAGAGTGCTCAGCGTCGGACCCGGCGTCAACCGGCGATGGCCTGGCTGGCGTCTCCAGCATCGCCCCAATACCGCTTGGCAACTTCGGCTGGGGTCATATCGGCAAATTGATCGGCTTCCGCCGGCTTTGGATCGGCCATATCGGTGATCCCAAATTTCTCGCGGAGTTGATCCGAACCGCCAACATACTCACCCTCGATAAAGATCTGCGGCATGGTGACCGGGGTTTTTGGCCCAACGATTGGTTTTACCCGGGCGAGCATCTCATACATGGCACCCGGATTTTTGACGACGTCATGGTAGGTGTATTCAACGCCCAATCTGTCGAGATCGGCCTTCGCGCGGCGACAGAACTTGCAGTTTTCCTTGCCGAAGAGGTGATTTCCTTCGAGGGGGAAGTGCTGCACATGCTCGTTCATGACGGCTTCGGCCAACATGCCGCGGTTTAGCGCACCACCTTGGAAAATCACCTTACCATTGACAAGAATGCAAGGTGCATGGTGCGCGCCCT